>JAUILM010000941.1 GCA_030432855.1 Bacteroidia bacterium | reverse complement strand
TTCACTATTCCGATCCTGAGGACCATGATTCATCACCTGTCCAATGAGCACGTCAGGCTGACCATCGTTATTTAAATCACCAAATCGCAAATTACGCCCGACTCCAAAATAAGGTGTTTCAATTTTTTTCCAGGGTTTCATTTCCGGTACTTCCGATCGAATTTTGTCAAGTTCACGTGCTTTCTGCTCTCGGAATATTTTGATTCTTTCCAATTCACGCGCCGAAGTTTTTACCTCGATCTGATGATATTTAGTAGGCACATCTGCCATCAGTCCAACTTTTCCATCAGGGTAAGTCTCGTCTTCAGCTAGGATGGTCACACCTTTAATACTGCAGGATATTTGAGAGTCTATTGCCTCAATCTGCATATTGAGCTGTTCATTTTCATCCCATGGTACATATCTTGACCCCAGTATTTCCTCATAGGGTTTATGAAAGGCGGTGGCATGCTTTACCATTTTCAGGATCATTGAATCTCCCTGGACACCGGCAAAATAATAACATCGGTCATTTCGATAACGAAATACTACGCCACTCTGGAGATCTTTTGACTGAGGGGTAAATTGTACGTTCACCCTGTAATCTTCCCAATCCTGCTCTCCAGCCACCAGCATAGGATGTGTATGTTTATTGGGTTGATTTTTCAGAACCTGGATCATCTGCCGATCGTCTTGCTCCTGTCTAACATGCCAGGCACGCTGAAAATCCGAGTCCCAGGTAAATGTTGAAACAGCCCACTGAGAGGTAGGGGCAGCCATATGGATATAATGGTATTCAGTATGCGCTCCTACTTCAACTGAATAAGGCCCACGTCGTATTGAACTGAAATCATCAAATAGCAAAACCTCGGTAAATTGATCCGAAGGAAGCTGAAAACCTGCCAAAACAGCAACTATCAGAGCACACAGAATTTCTTTTTTCATATAAATAAATGGATTAAATATTCACAGATTAAATTATATAGCATGGGGTTTACAAAGACTCCTTGTCCCAATCCCAAACGATGTCATCATTATTTCTGACAATATGGTCTGGAAAGGGATTTCTTTCATCAAATAGGTACAGGTCTTCGATCTCTTCAATGGCAATGCCCTTTTCATTGGGTGTACCATCCGAATGCATCACCTTAGAACCATCCAGGTCCAGATGTTTTGCCAGGAACTTATATAGAGCAGCTCGTTTACTGAGGTCATAACCATGCTCCTCGTCAGGAAAATGCGCATTTTCAACCATTTCTGATTTTCCAAATAATCCGTAGATATATTGTATCAGTGGATACTCGACATCCGGAGTAGTCTCCGTTGCATCTGTACCTACAGAAATTAGTAGTAGCGGATTGGGTGCAACACACGCGGTAATTTCAACATTGTTGGTCCTGAAGTCTCTATTTGTATGAATTGGCATTCCCAGTTCACAAACACACCCTCCAAAATGGCGATAAGACACCATTACTACAGGTACTGAAAGAGAAACCCGTGAATCGACGGCAGCAATCTGAAAAGTTTGTGTGCCTCCACCCGATGCTCCGGTACTGGCTATTTGATCAGGGTTAGCGCCCATGGAGATCATAAAGTCAATGGCACGTATACCATTCCATATTTGCAGCTTCATAGTCTCAGGATGCTTATGTCGCCAACCAAGTCTACTCAACTGGCCATATCCCACCATATCGTAAGAAAAAACCATGGCACCCATACGAGCCATCGCCGCACATCGGAGTTGCGCATCGGGGCGATATCGACCATAGTCTTTCGAATCTTGAGGCTCCGTACCATCCTGTCCAATCGGCCAGTGTCCATGAGGACTCAACACACCCGGAGGCGATTTAATAATTTCCGTCGGGCTGTACAGGCTTCCAGTCACATATACTCCGGGCAGGCTTTCAAATGCCACATTCTGAACCTGGTAACCATCAAATATGCGCTTCTCCCCAAAAATCGGATTGAGTGGGCATCTTTCGGGAAGTGGATACAGGTCGGTGGCCTTTAAAATCTGTCGGCGTATTTCGGCAGCACGCTCCTTCCAGGCCTCGGATGTAGTAATATTCTGCATTATCTGCCGGTGAAATTCTTTGCCTTCTGCCTCTGACCATTGATAGTCTTGTCCTGATTTCGACTTTTCAAACTCCACAATCTCCGG
>JAUILM010000095.1 GCA_030432855.1 Bacteroidia bacterium | reverse complement strand
GAAACGGGTGAGGGGGGTGAGTGGCTGAAACCACCGGTTTGCTAAACCGGCGTACTCTGAAAGGGGTACCGCGGGTTCGAATCCCGCCCTCACCGCAAACAAATAAAGAAGGAGCCGTCCCCCAAGGACGGCTTTTTTCGTTAGGGGACTGACGCGATGGTAATGAGCAGACAGGACCCCAACGGAAAAACGAGCGTAGCGAGATCCTTCTGCCATTTGTTTCAGCCTCCCCCATTTGGGATCGCAAAGCAATCCCGCCCTCACCGCAAACAAATAAAGAAGGAGCCGTCCCAGGACGGCTTTTTTCGTCCTGGGAACTGATGCGAGGGAATTGAGAAGTCAGAGCCCAGACGGAAAAACGAACGGAGCGAGATTCCTGCTGAGATTTGTTTAAGCCCCCCATTTGGGGATCGCAACAGCAATCCCGCCCTCACCGCCTTTTGCACTTTATTAACACTACCGCACAACTATTTATATAAAAATATATATATCTTTGAGGTAACAGTACTCGCCACGCTACCCATAAGAACAGCGTCCCAGGGCGAGTCTTATTTTTTACTCCCACCTATTCATCTAGCTGATATGCTCTATAGTAAGCCAGCAATAACATATGAAGAGCAGCTAAATAAGCTTACGAAGAGAGGATTAGAGATTGATGACTATCCTTTAGCAATTCACTATCTGAAACATGTAGGATATTATAGACTAGCCGGGTATTGGTGGCCGCTTCAGTCAGATAAGGAAAAGCATTCATTCAAAGCAGAAGCAAAATTTTCTACTGTCCTTGAACTGTACAACTTTGATCGTGAGTTGAGAATATTATTGTTTAAAGCAATTGAAAAGGTAGAGATCTCTCTCAGAACTAAACTAATCTATCATCTATCGCATGAGTATGATCCTTGGTGGTTTCAGGATACAAAACTATTTACCGATTCACAGGCACTTATCAAAACACTTGCATCGATGCAAGAGGAGGTCGAGCGATCAAAAGATGTCTTTATTAGGGAGCATCGAAAGAAATATAAAGAAGATAAGAGATTCCCACCATCATGGAAGACTCTAGAACTTACAAGCTTTGGCAGTCTATCAAAGCTATATGGTAATCTGAGACCAACAGTAAAGTCTAAGGACATAATAGCAGATGAATATCTAGCTGTAAATCATACATACCTACCTAGTTGGCTACAGTCATTCACGCAAATTAGAAACTTCTGCGCTCATCACAGCAGGCTTTGGAACAAAAACTTACCAGGTTCCGTGAAACTTTTAACATCACCGCCAGGAAGATGGATTGCAGACATTCCCAAGCAGCATGAACAATCTAAGTTATATGTTCATATGTGTCTATTGAAATACATTCTCAATGTAATTCACCCAGACAATCAATTCACAAGACACTTGGATTCTCTATTCCTGAAATATCCTATCGTCGATGAAAACGCCTTGGGAATGAAAAGCAATTGGAGAAATGAACTTCTTTGGCAGGAGAATTAAGTAAAGAAAGTTTTGAAAATAATCTGTTCATCCATATTTCCTTTCCCACCTACTTTTTCTCTTTTAACTACATATTTCTCGTAAATCAAAAGTACAAAGCACGCACTTGTCCCCGATCAAGCAAGGTCCACCTTTATCAGTATCCAACCTGGCGCAAAGAATTTTATGAATTATACGAATTCTGCAGAATAATCAGATCTGAATCCAAAAAAAATGCAAGAACTTACACAATCGATTGTGCATAATAACTCTGTGTAAAAAATATAAATCTAAATACTTTTTTTATTTGATGCCCAAACCAAAAGAAATGGGGATTTAATTAAAAAAGAAATAACTAAATGTCATTTAACATGTGAATTTCATACTCAAACACTCCTTATATTTATATTAATACAAAGGGTATACTGAATTATAATTTTAATATCCTAAATGTAAATGCATAATTATTTTGAAACTGACATTCAGATGTTATTAAGCCCTGATAACCCTAACATCAATGCTGGACGCCACTATATGTTATGTCTCCTCGTTATAATTTAGTGAACTGCTAACAGATTGCCTCAGAATCATTAATTATTAGTTATTTTTTTCTACTATTGACCGTGCAATTTATTAGGGACTAAATTAAACAGCCAGTTAATTACTTATAACTCTTTCTTGAGCTCCTAAATCATTAGGAGTCAGTACTATAGCCATGCCTACTTTCAACAAAATCATTGTGTTGCACAACACGATATGGGCCATGCTATAGCCTATTTTAATTGGCTTTTTTTGTAATTGTTAAAATCTTAATTATGAAAGTGAAGTTTACATTTAATTTTGTAATGCTGCTCTTTTTTAGCATTTCCAGTGTGTATGCACAGCGTACTATTACTGGTACAGTTACCGACGCAGAGAATGAGGCATTAATCGGCGTCAACATCATTGAACAAGGGACCACAAATGGAACTGTCTCAGATTTAGATGGATCATTTATTCTGGAAGTTTCCGAAGGTGCTACGCTAGTCTTTAGCTACACCGGATTTAGTCAAATGACACTCGAAGTGGGTGATGAAACCAACTTGTCAGTCACCATGGAAGAAGGTGTCAGTTTGGATGAAGTCGTTGTGACAGCACTGGGTATCGAACGTGAGGAAAAAGCACTGGGATATTCCGTAAGTGAAGTCAAAGGTGAAGAATTAACGATTGCCCGGGAAAACAATGTAATAAATCAGCTATCAGGAAAAGTTGCCGGTGTAGTTGTAAATAACTCTGCTACGGGACCTGCCGGATCATCCAGGGTTGTCATCAGAGGGAGTACCTCACTGGACCCGAATAGCAATAATCAACCTTTGTATGTAATCGATGGTATACCTATTGATAATACCAACCTGGGTGCTGCAGGTATGTGGGGAGGACTTGATTTAGGAAACGGAACCTCAAGCATCAACCAGGATGACATTGAGACCATGAGTGTACTTAAAGGTCCTGCTGCCGCTGCCCTTTATGGTACTCGCGCCCAGAATGGCGTCATTCTCATCACTACAAAGAAAGGATCGAAATCGTCAGCGATAGGCGTTGAGTTTAATACTAACTATACGATCGAAAAACCTCTGGATTTCTATACGGATATTCAGGAAGTATATGGCTTCGGAAATGAGGGCATGAAACCCGAAACGGCGGATGAAGCAATCCTGGCAACCCGATCAAACTGGGGTGCACTGCTTGATGGCAGTCCTGCCGTTCAGTTTGATGGTTCTACAGCGCCCTATAGCAGACTGGGTGATGCGTATGATAAGATTTATGATAATGGACAGACATTCACTAACAGTCTGGCCCTGAGTGGTGGCGGAGAAAATGCAACTTTCAGACTCTCAGCCGCTGATCTCAGAAATAATGGTCTGTTTCAAAATGTGGGCTACGACAAGAATACGATAACTGCCAGGGGATCGGGAAACCTGGGTCAGGGTTTGATCAATATTGATGCGAAGGTGTCTTATATCAATGAGAGGGCTGATAATCGACCGGCTCTATCTGACTCTCCACACAATCCAGGTCACCTCAATGAAGTGGCCCATGGAGTGAATCTCGACCTACTACGGAATACAGACCCTGTAACCGGTGAGTACTTTCCACTATATAGTGGATCTGTATTCCGGGTTAATCCATTCTTTGGAGTAAACCAACAACATAACGGCGATACCAGGGACCGACTTCAGGGTTTCGCTTCGGCCAGACTCAACGTGACCGATTGGCTATCCATAATGGCACGTGCCGGGACTGACTTTTACACTTTCAGACAAACGACCTGGGATGGCGAGCAGACACCACACCTCTCACGTCCGGGGAGAATTGCAGAGAATGAATATCGCATTCGGGAAAACAACTATGACTTCCTGATCACAGCCAATAAAGACATCACTCAAGACTTTAGTCTGGGTGTGAATCTGGGAGGAAGTCAATACCGCAGAAACTATGAGTTTCTGAGCAACAGCGGGGAAGAATTCGTGGTGTATGGACTACGTACATTGACCAATACCAACTTTCCAGGTCGTGGGTATGACTACACGGAGAAAGAAATCAATTCACTGTATGGTTCAGCACAATTGGGATACAAAAACTTTCTATACCTGGATCTTACGGCCAGAAATGATTGGTCATCAACACTTCCCACAGATAACAATTCGTACTTCTACCCATCAGCCAGCTTGAGTTTCATCCTGACCGATGCATTTGATATTTCGAGAACAGCCCTGTCATTTGCAAAAGCCAGACTTTCCTGGGCTCAGGTAGGTGGTGACACGGATCCTTACCGATTAGCATTGACCTATAGTGTTGTGGGCCAGCCACATCTTGGCTATCCTCAAGGTCAGATTTCTCAAAATCAAATACCTCTGGCTTCGCTAAAACCTACCCTGACAACATCTATAGAAGCAGGACTTGACCTAAGGTTTTTTAATGGAAGAGCTGGGATAGATTTCACATATTATAACACAAGTACCGAAGATCAGATCCTGGCGACCACTATTTCTTCGACTTCCGGATTCTCATCTGTCATTGTCAATGCGGGAGAGATCACGAATAAAGGAGTTGAACTTCTTGTCTCTGCTAATCCTATTCGCACACAGAGCGGATTCAACTGGGATGTTTCGTTCAACTATGCAAGGAACAAAAACGAAGTCAAATCACTGGATGCGGATGGAAAACTAGAATCGCTAAGACTGGGTGAATCCCGACAGCGAAATGCATTTGTAGAAGCAAGACTGGGTCAACCCTATGGGGCGATCGTCGGTAGAGCCTACAAGCGAGATGCATCAGGCAACATTGTTTATAGCGAAGATGGATTGCCAATACAAGGTGATCTTGAGACACTCGGAGTGGGTGTTCCAGACTGGACGGGAGGATTGTCAAACACATTTACCTATAAGGGTATTTCATTTGGCGCTCTGATTGACTTCAGGTTTGGTGGCGTCATTCACTCAATGACCAATTTATCACTGATCCGTACCGGAAAACATGCTGAAACAGTGGAAGGCAGGGCTGAATGGGCGGAGTCTGAAGCTGCACGAATTGCTGCCGGAGCTACAGAAGATGAATGGACACCGACGGGTGGCCTACGTATCCAGGGTGTCACTGAAAATGGTGAAGCATTGGATCGCTTTGTAGATCCTGAGGTGTACTGGGGTACTGTTGCCAGTAGAATAGCCGAAGAATTTGTCTATTCTGCTGACTTCATTAAAGTACGACAAGTGACTTTAGGGTACAGTCTTCCCAAAAAATGGTTGAACAAGTCTCCCGTACAAAGTGCCGCCGTTTCCTTCGTGGCTCGTAATCTATTTTTCATCAATAAGGATACCCCCAACATTGACCCGGAAGCAGTGTACAACAGTACGAATGCCGGTCAGGGCTTAGAATATGCCACCATACCGACAACTCGTAGCTATGGTATTAATCTCAATCTTAAATTCTAAGGGTATCCAAGTAAAATATATTAGGACATGAAACAATTAAAATATATCATTCTAGCATCCCTCTTTCTCTTTACTGCAACTAATTGCACGGAGGATTTTGGAGAAATCAATGTGGATCCCACGGTATCAAACGACCTGGATCCTGCCTTACAGCTTACCCGAACCCTTCTTAGGGTGTCTCACAACCGGTATGAACACTGGAGAGCACAGTTTATTTATTCTTCTACGATTATTCAGCACAATGCCTGTAATTGTTCTTATTGGGCTGGGGATAAGTACAATGAGATTGGATCATATTCCTCGGCACAATGGGACCACGATTATCCCAATACAATTAAGAACATAGTTGACCTGGTAAACAGGACGGCAGAAGATCCCAATCGAATCAATTTTAATGCGGCCGGACGAATTGCCAAAGTTTTCATCTTCCATCGCCTGACGGATCTCTATGGAGACATACCTTATTTTCAGGCGGGGAAGGGTTTTATTGAGGATACCTACTTTCCCGAGTATGACACACAGGAAGCGATCTACCAGGACTTCTTTAGCGAGCTGGATGCCGCTATTAGTTCATTTAATGAATCGGCAACTCCACTCAATGGAGACGTATGGTTAGGTAATGATATCGAGCGATGGAAGCGTTTTGCAAATTCACTTCGACTTCGGCTAGCCATGCGACTGGTCAAGGTCGATCCCGCGCTGGCAGAGGCAGAAGTGAGGAAGGCAATCACCGGAGGTGTGTTCACATCCACGGCTGAGTCTGCGATGATACAACACACTACCATTGAAACCAATGGAAATTCTGATGTCATGAATGCTGATGACGCATACCGTATGTCAAATACTCTAGTAGATTACCTGAAAGCACAGAATGATCCAAGACTTCCCGTGTGGGGTATGACCTACGATGATGATGGTAATCCACAACCTGACGTATCCACCTGGGAAGGACTTCCTAACGGCACCGATGGTAACTCGCCCGAAAGTGATCGCTACAGCGACTTCGTAAGACACAATCGAAGCACTATCAAGGATCCTACCTCTCCAATGCTGCACCTCATGTATTCTGAAGTGCAATTTAGACTGGCAGAGGCAGCTCTAAGAGGATGGGGTGCTCCTGAATCAGCTGCAACTCATTTTAGTGAAGGCCTGCGAGCTGCCATGGAGCAAGTAAACCTGTATCCCGGAGCAAACATTGATGCCGCCACTATTGATGCACTGGTAGCAGCGAATCCACTTAAAGAAGGGTCTATGGAAGAGTCTATGGAGCATATTCATACAGAGCTCTGGGCCTCGCTTTATCTGAATGCTATTGAAGCCTTTGCTAATTGGAGGGTGACTGGCTATCCAGTACTTACTCCCGTAGATCATGAAATTGGGACCACAGGCGGAACCATCCCTCGTCGTCTGTATTATCCCTCTTCTGAGGCCGGACTGAATCCAAACTATCAGATAGCTGTGGATCGTCAATTTGGTGGACAGGATAACCTTACAGGTCGAGTTTGGTGGGATGTCCAATAACCTGGATCCTGTATTTCGAAATAAAATGAAATAATACCCAAAGGAAGATCTGCAATGGCGGATCTTCCTTTGACTTTTTATAAAGAAAGCTGATGAATATGCAATCGATTAGATTTTTGATTTTAATGTGCTTAAGCACCGTAGGTACTTACTCCTTTGCTCAGGATTGTACAGTCGCATTGAATGCATTGCAGGGAGCCTACACCGGGGACTGTAAGCGAGGAGTGGCGCATGGTGTAGGCAAAGCCTCAGGTATTGACAGCTATGAGGGGTCCTTTAAGAAAGGGCTACCGCATGGAGAAGGTACATATCAATGGGCCAATGGCGATGTATATAGCGGTACGTTTGTAAAAGGTGAAAAAGAAGGCTATGGTGTACTGACACTCGGCAACAACGGACTCAAGCAGCAAGGGTACTGGCTCGATGATGAGTATATTGGTACAGAAAAGAAACCCTATACCATAGTACAACAGAGTAACTCCATTCTTCGGGTGACTTTTAAGCGAATTTCGGGAGATGAGAAAAAGATCAAATTCAGTTTCTCGAGATTGGGCAAGCCTATCAAAGTATCCAGTCTGAATGTGCAAAGTGATTTTGGTGTAGAACTAAATCAAACAGATTATGATCGCACTTTTACCGTGCATGATTTTCCCTGCGATCCCATCATCACATTCACTGCAGAAGCTAATCGTGATGTCACCGGCAGTCAGAAGGGTGCTGACCTTGAAGGCAACCTTAATTTTCAGTTGCGACAAAGCGGATCATGGCTCGTAACTATTGAAATGCAAGGCACTAATTAATCCTGTATTGAAGGTTCCAGTAGCTGGAATTTCTTGAACAAGTCGTTGGTTTGGTGATCGTAACTGACCGATTCTTTAATTACTGAATTTATTCCGATAAACCGGAATGGTGTCTAAATTCAGCACCATGAAGTTGTCTGGTTCTTTCTTCACAGGTACAGTGCTTGCCCTCCTGGGTGCTCTACTTTTCTCCACCAAAGCGATCTTTGTGAAGCTGGCCTATCACTATGATGTGGATTCATCCACTCTGCTCCTCTTTAGAATGCTGATGGCTCTTCCCTTCTATGTATACATGATATATCGGGACTACGGTCGATCCGCTCAGCAATGGAAAATGATTAAGCCACGCTATTGGTGGGCTCTGGTTGCCTCCAGTTTTCTTGGCTACTACTTATCCAGCTTACTCGACTTCATGGGATTGCAGTATATAGATGCCAGTATCGAGCGACTCATTCTCTTCATATATCCCACCATCATTGCACTTCTCAGCTTCATCGTGTTCAGAGAGCGGTTAAGAAAGCTACAAACGATTGCTCTGATTGTGTCTTATCTGGGTTTGGTATTTGTTTTTGGTGAGCATCTGAGTCATATCTCTCTATCCCAGACTTTCTGGAAAGGGGCCATACTCATCTTTCTTTGTGCAATTACATTTGCTGTTTTTCTGGTGATCAACCAATGGGTTATCCCTCAGTTTGGCGCACGGTCTTTCACCAGCCTTTCCATGACTTTGGCTTGCTTCTTTGTGATCATCCATTTTCTCCTGGAGCACCACAATCACATTAAGTGGCCTGAAGCGTGGCAGGTATACCTGTACAGCCTGGCCATGGCGACACTGGCGACCATCATTCCTTCCTATTTTGTGAATACAGCTATCCAACAAATCGGTGCAACCCGGGTCGGCATTCTATCCAGTGTGGGACCAATCAGTACGATCTCTCTGGCCTATTGGCTCCTGGATGAACGACTTAGTAGCAGTCAGATTATTGGAGCCTTTTTTATAATCGTGGGCGTCAGTTTTGTGTCCTTTGACCTGAAAAGACGAGCAAGCAACAAAACCTGAGTTTACATGCAATTTCGGATAACTTAAAGTCTGACTCACTCAAAATATTGCCGAGTTTCATTACATTCAGAATCTTAAACTCAACATTAGATGAAACAGGTTCTTTCGATCATTCTACTGATCCTTCCCCTCCTTTCCATAAGTCAGGACATGGACCGAAGAATTGAATTTCCGGACATTCCAGGTTACAAAACTCTCAAATGTGACTTTCATATCCACACTGTATTCTCCGACGGGTCGGTCTGGCCTAACATTCGTGTAGAGGAGGCATTGCGAGATGGGCTTGATGCGATTTCTTTGACTGAGCACCTTGAATATCAGCCACATGGAGATGATATCCCGCATCCAGATCGAAACCGGTCGTATGAAATTGCAATTCAGGAGGCTAAGGCCTATGATTTAATGATCGTACATGGTGCTGAAATCACCAGGGATCTACCTCCGGGACATGCCAATGCCATTTTCATCGAGGATGCGAATAAGCTTAACATCTCAGATCCTCTGGAAGCTTACAGGGAGGCCAAGCGTCAGGGAGCCTTTGTCTTTTGGAACCACCCAAACTGGATTGCGCAGCAGAAAAATGGTATGGCAACTCTTACCGATATGCACCGACAGCTGATTGAGGAAGATTTATTACATGGTATAGAAGTAGTAAACGATATTACCTACTCTGAGGAAGCACTCTCTATTGCCTTAGAACAGGATTTGACTATCATGGGTACATCAGACATCCATGGGTTGGTAGATTGGCAATTTGAGTTGGCAAATGGTGGTCATCGTCCCATTAGTCTTGTATTTGCTGAAGAAAGAAGTATCGCCTCCATTAAAGAAGCGTTGGAAGCTCGCCGCGTAGTGGCCTGGTTTAATCAGCAGCTCATCGGTCATGAGGAAGTACTGAAACCTTTGCTCTTAGCCTCGCTACGATTTGGTGAAGCCACCTATGAAGGTCCTTCGTCGGTAGCTAATGTTACTCTCACAAATAACTCAGATGCTGATCTGCAACTACGGAATACCGGAGCATTTGGACTACATAAACACACTGACATATTCATTGTAGCCGCACATAGCACGAAACAACTGCAGATAAAAACGGAGGATCAGCGCGAAAGCTTCACTATGGAGTTTGAAGTATTGAATGCCACAACGGGACCAAAGGAGCATCCCACGTTAGCATTTGAAGTGGTGGTGGATTTGTAGAAATAAAAAAGGGTTAAACTCTCTTCTGAATTTAACCCCTCCAAATTGTAATCCCTAAAGGAAAACGGGAAGTCATTACTGAATTAAGTGCAACAATAATGTTACCAAAAACCCTTTTTAACGTCTTTTTTAAGTGTTAAAAGGCTAGTGGCCTTTTCTTCCTGTTTTATATTTTATTGATTGTCAGCTAATTGCAACAAATCATACATATGTTAAGAGAACTGTTAATTCTTTACAAAAGGCTTGACTACTTCTTCCCCATTCAGATTGATTTTGGCCATATAAGGCCCTGAGGACAAATCAGATACGGGAATCTGTGTATTGGAAATCCGTTGATCAAACTTTACGGAGCGGACAATTTTTCCGGATGCATCCAATAGCTGAACCGCACGAATATCAAACTCAGAGGAAACCGAAAGTTCAAGAAAGTCCTGTGCCGGATTAGGAAACACTTTCAGGCTGCTTTCCAGCTCAATATCGCTCGCAGATGTTACCACCGCATCGTCAAATCGAGTACCCGAGTTAAGTATGGCTTTTGAAGTTGTCTCCTGCACAAATGCCAAAATGTAAGCTTCTTCTCCAAAAACACCGGTTGGAATTTCCGCATCATATGAAAGGGTCATCGACTCACCTGTAGCAGGTAGTGATATGGCATCACCCGATGGATCAGTCACAAACGCTCTTAGGACATCGTAATGCTCAGACTCCCCATTCCTACCGGTATAGTTGACCGTCTGCTCCAGCACAGCTACCGTAATAGTATAGTCTCCAGCTGGTATATCCCCATAATTTGTGATCGTGATATCCACAGCTCTGCTTCTACTACCCCCTTCCTCGACCAGGATGTGAATAGGCGAAGTCATGGCGAGTCCTGCATTAAATTCCTGCTCAAGACTAGACTGACCCGATGAAACTCTGATTCCGTCCAGAAATACCGTAGGAGTCGACCCAAAACCACCATAATAGTCCGTACGAGCATCATTCATTTCCGTATTAAACTGGTACAATGCACAGTCCGAGTAGGGAAATCTGGGGTGAATTGCAACATGGTGCGTATTATCAGGATAATTGTTTAGAGCCGAATAGATCCCGGGGTTGACGCTACTGCAGATAGGACAATTTGTGTTTGTAAAATGCTCCACCAACAGGTACTTTTTGACCTGTGCCGATAGGGCCATCGGCATACACAGGAGCAAAATCAGATAGAATTTTTTCATGATAAAAATCAGTTTAGGTTGTAAAGTTGTCATAAAGTTAAATGAATAACGAAGAAAGGACCTCATTTAACGCCCGGTTCATAATTCTCTTGTCAATTGCTTGAGATAGTCAAATAAGGACTGATTGGGTGATATCATACACCCTTTCTGCATCATATTAAAGATTTCCAGTTTTCGATCCTCCTTGTAAGGTTTAGCTCCGGACATGACCTGTAGTTCATTCATATGAGCCGAAAGCAATGATTTACGGTCAAGC
>JAUILM010000940.1 GCA_030432855.1 Bacteroidia bacterium | reverse complement strand
ATAAGTGTCTCAAGGTGAGGACCGTATAAGGCCTGGTCCCGTACCGATACTGAAACGCGCTTTACCTCATCCCTGAGCGACGTTGGGATAGTTAATGCCACTTCTATAGCTTCATCTGATTGATTGATATCCTGACCATCTGCAAGGATTGTGACTTCTGCCGGCTGGGGGGAAGATGATACAGATAAGTTGGAGATATCGGCCTCATTGTAGATGGGGATAGGTGAAGCAAGCAGCTCGACAGGTTCGAAAGTTTCTTGATCAAATACATGCACAACCATTTGATACATCTTGCTGGGACTATCGTACGCTGTCTTGATGAAACCTTCTCCACAGCCGTTCAGTATTTTGACATGATAGGATTCTATGACATGTACATCATCAAAAAAACTAACACGTGCTGTAATATTCTCTAACCCTGCTTGACTATCACAAAAGGAATAAAAAACATATTCTCCTGAGAAATAGTACGGTTTATCAAAATGGATGGTAGCTGTTTGTTGTGCTGCTAAGGAACTCGCAAACACTAGATAAACAAATATGGAAATTAATTTTTTCATCGGTTCCAATAATGTGGGGCAGTAAGGGTAGCACCGCTAAAATTTAGGCAATCCAAACATGGGTCCGGGTCATCAGGGGTGATAATGTCGGGTTCTTCCCATAAGCTACAGCGTTGGATAGGAGCGTTAGGTATCTCACGCGGTGACACACTTACTCGTAAGGTGTCAACCGCCGAAACATGAAAGAATCCATGGATCTCTTCCTCGGGATTGTTTTCATTCTGAATGTTGGTGCGGATGCGTCCGGGATACACATCAAAAAGACTTCCCTCACGCTCATTACTGGCTTTTACCTCCTGCCAGTATTTTAACGAGTTTGCATTTAAAGATTTTTGGACCACAGTAAAGACCAGCTTGAGAGAAAATCGATAGTCATTTATCATTTCACCAATTTCGAAGCCGTCAATATTTGATCTGCCGGAGAAATCTGCACTCGAGGCTACATTTACATCATTTCTAAAAATCGCATTATAAGGTACATAGCAGCGTTTGGGAGTGTAGAATGGATCCGAACGGGTTCCTTCAATAAATTCAAAGTCCGAGAATAACTGCCAAATAAAGTTTACCCTTTCACCCTGACTGTTTTCAAGAGGAGTGTGTACGAATATTTTGACATATGGATTTTCAAAAATATTATTGAATTCATTTAGTTCCATGCGACTCTCGGTCTCCACAGTGATCGTATCTGGTTTTGGTGTTTCGATCATCACCTGCTCTTCGCTGCGATACGATTGTCCCTCCACTTCAGCTAACAACTGAAACTTTGCTCCTTCCGGACTGCCACCATATGTTTCATGGAATTCAGAAATTGACATTTTGACAATCTGACCAGTCGGTATCTGGATGTTTTGATTGCCATTGTAAATAAGGTAAACGATAGCGTCTCGAGGCATTGGTTGGAAAGGGCCTGTCACACTCTGTGTTTCGCTTACCTGGGCCCAAATAAAGTAATGAAATGAATCACGTTCAACATAACCTTCCACTACCTTTACGTTTTCCTGATTTTCGGGAAGATCAATGGTGATTTCATCTACACAAGAAACCAGAAGCAGTAGTAATAATATTATATGATATCCTTTCATCAGAGTAACTCGAAATTAAAAGTGAGAGCAGGGAAAGCACTGCCTAGTATCGACAGTCTGTTTATCGAGGTACCACCATCTGAATCCTGTTCGATAAATACAGAATATGGATTTTTCCGACCATATAAGTTGTATACTGAGAAAGTCCAACTCGTCTTAAAACGCTTACTTTTTCGAAATCCCTGCGCCAAAGAATATGAGACGTCCAGTCGATGATAATTCGGAATTCTGAAGGCATTTCTATCGGAGTAGCTTAATACTACAATGCGATTTTGTACAACGTGTTTATTTACAGGTACGGTGATGGGCCGCCCCGTGCCATACGTGAAATTTAAAGAAATGGAATTGCGCTTGTTTATTTGAAAATTCGTTACCAGGCTCAGGTCATGAGGTTTGTCAAAATTGGATAAGTACCATTCACCTTCATTAATGCCCTGTATTTTTCGTTCAGATCGGGAGTATGTATAGCTCAGCCATCCGTGCACAGTTCCTACTTGCTTGTTGATA
>JAUILM010000094.1 GCA_030432855.1 Bacteroidia bacterium | reverse complement strand
TTCCGGGACCAAATATGCCCCATCTTGTAGGTTTGTTCATGAGATCACTTTCTATCTTCGGGCACAATTAACACATCTTCGACTACCAGGCATCAGCGCCAGTCTCTGAAAAGGGATCTCGTTCCCACAGTTTTCACATGCACCAAAGCCGGGGTCAGTATCGATTTTTCGCAGCGCAGCTTCCATGTCATTTAGCTCCCGTCTTGCCGTACGGAGGGCAGCCTCCATCACGCTCTTATTATTGATAGCATCCATTCGGC
Organism: Bacteroidia bacterium; assembly: GCA_030432855.1. Classification (GTDB taxonomy): domain Bacteria; phylum Bacteroidota; class Bacteroidia; order Chitinophagales; family Saprospiraceae; genus JABDMH01. Next base: position 11,293 of record JAUILM010000094.1, on the reverse strand, counting down.
TGACTCTTCCGATTGAGTTCTCCGGGCTGATCGGCTGTGTCATATCTTCCATGCGCTCGATTTTGACCATCGTCCGCTGGATCTTTGTTTGTAATTTTTCTTTCAGCAATTTCTTTTGTTCATCCGTCATGATGCTTCACTTTATCAGTACTTTCTCCACATACTCTTTCCCATTCACCTGCAGGAGCACCATATACATACCTGCTTTCAGGTCGCTGACATTTACCTGAGAAGTGGCATCCCTCAGTCTAAATGATTTCTGCAAAACGCCGGTTGCATCAAATAACTGAACCTTACCATTGGCAGGCCCGGTACTTAACGTAATATTCAGAACGTCATATGCGGGATTAGGATATAGATTTAAGGAGGTGAGGTCCTGATGATCGTCTACCGGTGTAGTGGTCTGAAAAGAATTAAAGAAATCAAGGGTAGCCAGGACAGCGGGTAATACACAGGCACCATGATCAAAGACCGGATTGAGATTGAGAGATTGTACATCCGCAGCCCCCATGGCATTCATCACGGAATCTGCCACCAGGCTATTTTGAAAGGGAACCTGATCATCTCCGGCACAATAGAAGATCCGCATGGGAGCATTTGGCACCCATCGATAGGTATCGTTTTCCACCAGAAGATCATTGATAAAGTGACTGCTGTCCTCTCTAAAGGATTGCAGGAAGGTTGTATCAAACATCAGGTAGGGAGCACTGATCCCAAATTCATTGCGCAATTGTCCGATCAATGCGGCATTCAGTGTCGACAGACCAATTTCTCCATTTTCAAACATCTCAATCCAGCTGATATGTGGAGTCCTGAATATTTCATCCAGACTTCCATAAACATCGCCATACGCTGACTGATAGCCCAGTAAGATGTATGCGATATAGGCGGGATATAAATATTCGGTATCCCGCTCATCAACAGTCAGCGATTTCATGACCTCAGATATACTGTAAGGTCCTGACATGGGCGCCGAAGCCGTCAGCCATAGATCATCCGTAGGTCGTTCCTCAATAGCCTGGGCCATAGCCATAGCTGCGTGACCTCCCTGTGAATATCCTGTTACGAAGATTTTACTAACAGACTCATGACCCATATCAGCGGCCATATTCATACTGGCAATCAGCATATCGATACCTGCCGATGCCTCCGTGCCTGCATGCACATACGGGTGAAATCCGCGACTGGAACCCATACCCAGATAATCACAAGCACTCATGATATATCCCTGTCCAGCCAAACCGGTCACAAGCAAAGCTTCGGTATTAAAACTGGAGGGAACATCATCCGGTCCGTCCGTGGTACCATGTTGATAGGCAATGATGCCCTTGTCAGTGACAACATCCGGTAGTACAAAGAGTCCTGAAGCTGTATCCAGCAACCCATCGATACCTGTTGTGATATACTCTAGTTTGTAGGCGGAGGCTCCATTCAGGGCCGGTACTCCCGTACGTTGTGTAAGGGAATCTTTGTCAAAATGAGCAATCAATTCCGCATTGACAATGGCCTGTCCGAAAGCCTGCTCTGGAAAGATGAAGGCAGCGCAAACTGTGAATGCAATTACAGTGGTTAATCTTCGATTCATGAAATTTCTTTGATTTAAAGAATAACGAAGCATTACATTACTTCGTCTGTCTGCGAGGGCACCTTATTCAGATGGAGCACACCTCATTGGGCATATGCTTGAATACCTTGGCCTCTGCGATGGTGGCTAGTCTTTCATCCTTACATTGCTTTTTTAACAACTTCAGGGTGCGCTTACCGTCTTTGAGTGTCTGCCGCACCACCTTCCGTTCTTTTGGGGTAAGGGTATCCTTTTCCAGTCGATTCCTGTTCCTCTTCAGAATCTGGCGAATGAATGCCTCATATACCTTACGAGTCTCCTTAATTCCAAACATTTTCACCGAAAACAAGAATCTACTGGCATTAAAAATCAGCATATCCTCAAAAATGTCATCTACATCATCGTTGACCTCCGTGATTAAATCAAAATCGGCCCAGCACTCAGCTGATATCTTTTCATCCAATGAAGGATCGGCCTCATAGATTAACCTACGCATCAACTTCACATCACACGACTTATAAAAGTAGAAATGATCCATGTCTTCGGAGGTAGGTACATTTCCCTCCCTCAAACCCAGCTCGCGGGCCTGGTATGTCAGAATTTCCTTCGAACGTTCCAGACATCCTTCGCGGTTTACTCCAAACTTTTCCAGTTCCTTAAAAATTTCGATCCAGTACGGCCGAAGATCATTTCGGGATATTTGCCAGTGCGACTCGAGGTGTGCATCCAATAAATAAATAGCATCCTGTAGTGCCTTCAACTGTTTGAGAAACTTCTTTTTCTCCTTGATCTCTGAAGCTTTCAGCATCCAGGGGATCATCCGGTAAGAAAACAAGGCATCTATCTTCTTGTGTCGTGATTCTGTTTTTTTACTCACTATTCTTTCTCCAAAAAATTAAAATTAGATAAAGTCGAAGGTAGATAAGTAAATAGGTCCGGAATAGATTTTGTCTCGCTCTTCGGAACTAATATTCTTGGAAATCAAGAGACAATCCGCCTCGGTAGACCGTACGAAATAGTTCAATAAACCTAACTGGTAATTCTGGAGCTCCTTGTAGAGCGCTACTTCACTATCCAGCCAAAAGATGGCTGAGTGCAAACCTTTTATTGCCAGGGCAGATTCAATGAGATGTATGATCTGGTCCGGTTGATCCCTGCGATAAAAAGACCCTTCAAAGGTGAGGAATTGAAAGTGTTTGGGGTTTATCAGCTTCCTAAGAAAGGGCACGTACGGTAAGACTTTCAACGCCAGAGAACCTAGTTTATCGGGAATGCGTTCGACCACCCAGGCTGCTTCATGGATTTGCAGACCGGCTACAATCTCACCATTTTCTTCAAGGATCAGGTAATTGTCATCCTTCAGCAGATGAGAAAAATGAAGCAATGCATAGTCACTGTGATGGTGTTTTACCTGCTCGACAATGGCATCGCGATCTTCAGGTTTGGCAAATCGGACACCCTTGTGGAGAGTTGGTCTGAATCTACTGAAACCCAGGGCTCGGATTTTCGATCGTTCTTCAAAACCGATCTTCTTCTGAAAGTTGATAGATCGAAAATTCTTGCTTTCTACATAGGAGTAGAATACCGCCTTATCCTTTTCTGCCTCTACAATCAGCTGCATTAACTTTCGGCCATATTTACCCACATATCGTCGATTGCGAAACGTCACATCACTGGCCAGATACCTAAAGTAGTAAGCCTTACATTCGAATCCATTATTGATCACTCTGCGTCGCTCGATGACGACCATGGCAGCCATCTCTCCATGCACTGACAGGATTGCAATCACAGGATCTTCGATTTGTGTTACCCGCTCCTGTATTGCCTCATTGCGATACAGTGTTTCCTCTGTACCGAGGGTGGTACGCTCCAAAAACCGAATGATCTCAGGTGAGAAGAAATGCTCGCGAACAATTTCTACCGGTTCTTCTGATAGCAGCACCTTCTTCTGCAAATGCGCATTGCCCTGCAGCTTACCAGTGCTATTTTGCAGCCTGTCGGAGGAAGAGAGCTGATCGATATTTCTTGCAGCTGAGCTCATAGTGTTGATGCTCTTAAAGGTACCAAATCCGGAAGGCTTACCCAAGTACTCTATTAAAATGAAAAAAGAAGGTCTATTTTTTACCCTTCTGCATTTTTTTGGACCAGGAATCACGAAGCCCAACCACCCGATTGAAAATCAAACTTTGCGGTGTACTGTCCGGATCCGAAACATAATATCCCTGTCTCAGAAACTGAAAATGCTGAATACCCTCCGTATCCAAAAGAGAAGGCTCAAGTGCTGCATTACTCACGATCTCCATGGAATCTGGATTTAAGAACTCCAGGAAGTCCTTATCCTCATGACTGGTTGGTTCTGGTTCGGTGAAAAGCGTGTCGTAGTGTCTGATCTCCGCTGAGACTGCATGTGGTATAGAAACCCAGTGCAATGTACCTTTGGCCTTCACCCCAGACGTATCTTCACCACTCTTGCTATCCGGGAAGTAAGTACAGCGCACTTCGGTCACCTTACCTTCTTCATCGGTCATAAAATCGTGGCAATGGATGATGTAGGCATGCTTCAGTCTGACATTGCGGTCAGGGCCCAGCCGGAAGTATTTTTTAGGGGGGTCCGCCATAAAATCTGCCCGTTCAATGTAGAGTTCCCGGCCAAAAGGGAGCATTCGGGATCCTGCATCAGGATCTTCCGGGTTATTTTCTGCTGGAAGATCTTCGTATTTAAGTTCCGGGTAGTTTTCTATCACCACTTTAATAGGGTCCAGTACCACCATGACGCGCGAAGCGATCTTGTTCAGATCCTCCCGCACACAAAACTCCAGCAGGGAGAGTTCGATGAGATTATCTCTCTTAGCAATCCCCACTTTGTCACTGAAGTTGCGTAGTGAAGCCGGAGTAAACCCTCTACGTCGCAATCCTGCAATGGTAGGCATTCTAGGATCATCCCAACCAGCTACATGTCCTTCTTCGACCAGTCGCAGAAGTTTCCGTTTGCTGGTGATCATGTAGCTTACATTCAGTCTGGCAAACTCGATCTGTCGGCTGGGAAAAATCTCCAATGCTTCAATCAGCCAGTCATACAGGGGGCGGTGATTTTCGAATTCCAACGTACATAGAGAATATGTAATCTCCTCGATGGAGTCAGACTGTCCATGGGCAAAATCATACATGGGGTAGATCACCCATTTGTCACCGGTACGGTGATGCGGTTCGCTCTTGATACGGTAGATCACCGGATCACGCATATGCATATTTGGCGAACTCATATCGATCTTAGCCCGGAGCACTTTACTACCATCCTCAAACTTTCCCGCCCGCATGCCTTCAAATAGCTCCAGGTTTTCCTCGATACTTCGATCCCGGTAGGGACTTTCCTTTCCGGGTAATGTGGGGACGCCTTTCATTTCGGCTATTTCATCCGGGGTAGAGTCATCCACATATGCTAAGCCTTTCTTGATAAGCTTAATAGCATACTGATAGAGCGTCTCAAAATAATCTGAGGCGTAATACTCCCGATCTTCCCAGTCAAATCCCAACCATCGAATATCCCGTTTGATGCTTTCTACATACTCGGTATCTTCTGTGACGGGATTTGTATCGTCAAACCGAAGATTTGTCAGGCCTCCATATTGGTTGGCAATGCCGAAATTGAGACAAATTGCCTTCGCGTGGCCTATATGCAGATATCCGTTAGGCTCGGGCGGAAAACGCGTGTGCACCTTCCAACCTTCTCCCTTGGTGGCAAGATCATGTTCAATAATCTCTTCTATAAAATGCAGTGATCTATCGGTTTCTGTACTCATATGATTTTGTTACATCCTATCTGGCATTTCAATCCCGAGGAGATCCATGCCGTGGGTCAAAACATTTGCTACTAATTGATTTAACGTAATTCTAAAGGATTTTGCTCCATCATCTGCATTGAGAATGGGCAAGTCGTGATAGAATCGATGGTAGTTTTTCGCCAGATCGTAAAGGTAATTGGCAATACCCGATGGATCATAATCCGCTGCGGCTTTTTTCACCACCTCCGGATAAAGGAATAACTGCAGCAGGAGTGTCTTTTCCGAATCTGCGATCCCCTCATAATCGGCCGGATCTCCAATGGCACCCTCCAGCTTTCGACCTATAGAGCGAATCCGTACATATGCATTTTGAATGTAAGGTCCCGTCGTACCCTGCATATCGACACTTGCTTCAGGATCAAACGTCATCCGCTTCTGTGGGTTTACCTTCAGTATGAAGTACTTCAAGGCGGCCATCCCAATACGTCGGAAAATCTCATCTTTCTCAGCCTCGGTCAGTCCTTCCAGATCTCCTCGTTCAGAGGCCACTTTCTTAGCTTCAGCAATCACATCGTCGATCAGATCATCGGCATCTACCACGGTACCTTCCCGTGATTTCATCTTACCTGAGGGAAGATCTACCATGCCATATGCCAGATGATACAGTCCTTCTGCATATGGCTCTTCGAGGAGTTCCAGTATCTGAAATAAAACCTTGAAATGATAGTTCTGCTCATCAGCTACCACGTAGACCATATGATCGATGCCATAGTCACGGTATCTGCTCATTGCCGTGCCGATATCCTGTGTCATGTACACCGAGGTGCCATCGGCCCGCAGCAGGATCTTTTCATCCATACCTAGGGTAGACAGGTCCACCCATATGCTACCATCCTCCTTTTTGAAAAAGACATTCTTGCGCACTCCTTCCAGCACCTCATCCTTACCCAGCTTCCAGGTATCTGACTCATAGTATAGCTTATCAAAGTTCACGCCCAGGCGATCATAGGTAGCATCGAAACCGCTGTAAACCCATCCGTTCATCGTGGACCAGAGGGATTTAACTTCTTCGTCATTGTTCTCCCATTTGATGAGCATTTCACGGGCTGCTTCACCCAGGGCACTATACTCATTAAAGTACTTGTTCTTATAGGCCTTGAAGAAATCGTCACGGGATTGTGACTTGTCTTTTCGCTCGTCAAAGAGTGCCCCGGCAGCTTCTCCCTTTTGCCATGCTTCGTATTCTTCTACAAATACCTTCTCGAATTTCACATAGTACTCACCCACCAGATGATCACCTTTCTTCCCGCTGGATTCCGGTGTTTCGCCATTTCCATAACGTTGCCATGCCAGCATACTCTTACAGATGGCAATCCCCCGATCATTGATGACCTGTACCTTCACCACCTCATATCCTACACATTCCAGTATCTTCGAACAAGACCATCCCAACAGGATATTTCGGATATGTCCCAGATGGAGGGGTTTGTTAGTGTTAGGTGATGAAAACTCGATCATGACCTTTTCACCGTTCTTGGGTGCTCTGCCAAACTGATCGTTATGGACATTGTCCTTAAGAAACTGCTTCCAGAATGTCTCGGTTAAGGTCAGGTTGATAAATCCCTGTACTACATTGAAGGATTCAATCGCCGCTACATGTTTCTGGAGGTGTTCTCCAAACAGGTGCCCAATTTCGACCGGAGATTTTCTCAGGAGCTTCACCAGCGGAAATATGACCACCGTCATGTCTCCTTCAAACTCCTTTTTGGTAGGTCCTACGGGGATGCTACCCGGTTCTATACTGGATCCAAACTGTCGCTTGGTCGCGTTTACTATCTCCGTTCTAATCTTATCAAAAAGTTGCATGTATCTTTTTCATTTTGCAGAAGGCAGTTTGCAAAAGTAAGAACCTATTTGCAAAATCAGTACCTGTCATGAAGATTCACTCTTCTTCGCTGTACTCTTCTGATGGATGTTGAAAAAATGAAAAATAGGTACCTCCATAATTTCTCACCTCCTGAAAGGATGTCATATTGGAGAAATTATGATGAGCATTGTGTTCGAGGACAAAAAGTCCATCTTTGGCCAGTAGCTGGGATTCCATGATCATCGCAGGAATCTGATCCAGCCATTTTAGTGGATAGGGAGGTCCTGCAAATATGTAATCATAAGAAGAAGTATGGTTATTGATAAAGGTAGCCACATCGGAGCGAACAATATGTACCCGCTCGGCAATACCAAAAGTCTCCACGGTTTCTTTTACAAACCGGATGCAGGGACCGTGCTTGTCTACATACGTAATGTCTTCGCAGCCACGGGAAGCTGCTTCGTACGAATGGCTACCGGTACCGCCAAACAAATCCAGCATGCGGGTCTCCGTAAAGTCAATCCGATTATTCAGAATATTAAACAGGGCTTCCTTCGAAAAGTCAGTGGTAGGTCTTGTGGGCCATTTATCTGCTGGTGGGTAGTACCGTCTACCCCTCAGATTCCCGCCAATTATTCGCATGATGGATACAGTAAAATTCGAAGATATCCATGGGATCCTTGATAGATAGAGGCAATCGCCAGCCATTCTTCCAATCGATCAAATGTACATGGATAAAGTAATTTGCCAGTTCTTCCTGCAATTCGGTGACTTCTGAGCGATCACCGGTAATATGCACATTTAATTTTCTGGGATTTAACTTTCTGTGCTTTGCCGCCAGCAGGATATAGTATAATCGGTCCTTGCCGGTAGGCGCATCATATCGGTTGATAAGTGTCAGGTTCTTCTCCTCAAAGATGAAAATGTATTGTGCTGCTCCATGAATAATTGAGAACAAGGTGGGTTCTTCTTCCACCTCCTTTTCCAGAAAGGCGGCCAATGATTCGCTCAAATGCTGCACCTTGGTCGTAGGATAGAGGGTTGAAAGCAGCTTTCGGATGGCCAACGGATACGTGTACACACAGACAGAATCCAGGGCGGATGGTGAGCTTACTACATCATCCTTGCGTACACCTGTAGCCAGAAAGTTCAGATATTCGTACCAGGCCGTCTGGTTGAATACGGAGGTGGGCACATAGGTAAAGGCAGGATGATCCAGCGCGATACGCACTTTGTCAAAACGATTATATCGAAGGTCCTGTGCTTGTATGATAGATAAAATCTCCACGGGATCCACATAGCGAAAGTGCTGATGCGGCACACCGTAAGGAATAGATTCAAAGACCGATACCAGATTAGTACGATCGATGATCATAAAAGAAAAACTGTCCATCCTCAGCAGGATGGACAGCTCGTTTGGTATTTGTTTTTTATTATCCAGTTTCTCCCTGCTATCTTTCCCAGTTACCCGCTAAATTTGGCTTGGTCATGTCTCCAAACTTGATCGTTGCGTTTGGATTGTATGAGTCATCATACTTGGCATATCGAGGATCTGCAAAGGGCCCCATGAAATCCTTGATAGGTACGCCAACCTGTACCACATTTACCAGGGTGCTCTGGTAGGTTAATGTATCAGCCATTATATCAAAAGTTGCGCCATTTCCATAAGGCACGTATTCCAACGAATCCAGATTAATCCCCAGAGCCTGAATCGTATCCCGGGCAGGAATATAGGTTGTATCGTATGTGATTTCACCCGTGAAATTCGGATCATCGGGGTCTCCCACTACGCGAATGTTGCGAAATTGTCCATTTTCAAGTACATGACGAAGTGTATCGAAACTGGGTGCAAAAGAACCATCGGTAATATCCCGATAAAATTCCTGCATCTTCCGGATCGTCAATAGCCTGTCGACCACCGCATTTTGTCGCTTGTCCTTTTCTGCTTTAAATCGAATCGGCTCATTGATGCTATTCACCAGCAGATAAGCCATTACTACAACGAGGGCCAGGAGGACTAGGTTTATAAGTAATCTCATAAGGATCTGAATCGGTTGTTCTGTTTAGACACAATTATAATACTTTTCACCAAGATATCTTAAAAATGAATTTTTGATCTTGTTTTTTTTTGCTTCCCTTGCAGACAGGAGTCAGGATTGTGATATCCGATTCCAAATCACAGCAATGGATCACTTTATGTAGATGCTATACGAACATCATTTGGTGTATAAGATAGATAAATCAGTCTTAAGATCTATTTTTACAGCATGGGAGTTAGAATTCTGGCCATAGAATCATCCTGTGATGATACAGCAGCCTCAGTGATAGTAGACGGAAATATTCGATCCAATGTGATCGCCAGTCAGCAGATGCACAAGATATACGGAGGGGTCGTACCTGAGCTAGCATCGAGGGCGCATAATGAGCATATCCTTCCCGTCGTGAAAGAGGCACTTAAAGAAGCCGGTGTGGAGAAACAAGAGCTTGATGCTATTGCCTGTACACGAGGCCCCGGACTGATGGGATCGCTCATGGTGGGTTTCACTTTTGCCAAATCTTTAGCTTTTGCCTTAGGGAAACCACTGATTGACGTGCATCATATGCAGGCACACATCCTGGCTCATTTTATTGAAGATCCACGCCCTTCCTTTCCTTTCCTATGTCTGACTGTATCTGGAGGACACACGCAGCTGGTGGTGGTAAAAGACTACCTCGACATGGAAATTATTGGTGAGACCATCGATGATGCGGCCGGTGAGGCGTTTGATAAAGCCGGAAAAATGATGGGACTGCCCTACCCTGCCGGTCCGGTGATTGATCGACTGGCTGCAGAAGGCATACCGAAATTCGACTTTCCCGAACCCCAGGTGGGAGAACTTGAGTTTAGTTTTTCAGGGCTTAAGACCTCCTTTCTCTATTTTCTCAAAGCTCAAATCAAGAAAGACCCTGATTTTATTGAGAAGAATCTGAATGATCTCTGTGCCTCCCTGCAACACAGGATAGTCACCATCCTGCTCAATAAACTGGAGAAAGCTTCAGAAAACACCGGCATTAAATCGATTGGAATAGCCGGTGGTGTATCAGCTAACCGAGGGTTGCGATCTGCGCTTACTCAAAAGGCTGAAGCACTTGGTTGGGAGACCTATGTGCCCAAGATTCTTTTCTGTACTGATAATGCAGCAATGATTGCTATGACGGCGCATTATAAATATCTCCAGAAAGACTTTTGTGATTTTTCAGAAAGACCGGAGCCGCGCCTGAAGTGGGAGGCGCAAACTGTCAAATGATTTCTTCCCAATTTTCGTCGGTGGTAGTCTTCAGTCGGGCAAAAGCTTCCTTTCGAAGGCTATACAAATCTTCAAACTGCTTTTCGATAGCAGTCACCATTTCATGATCTACCAGGCTTCTCACTTCCTTAAAACTGGACACCGCCCCATCCCGGAGTTTGGATACAATTTCAAAATCAGAGTTCTCAAATTTTATGAGATATCGGCTCCCTGATTTGAATACGGTGATCTTGAAAACTTTATGGGGGATGTATCCTTCAATGCGCATATTAGATGGTTAGATTTCTCCGATTATTTTCGATTTTAACAATTGAAATTCTTCCTCAGTGAGCAATCCTCTTTCCTTCATTTCTCCCAATTCATGCAGTCGTTCCAGGAAATCGGTCTTATCCTCTCTGTCCTCCTCTACTTCGATAGCATCGACCTCTGCTACCTGCGTGATAGTCTGCTCTTTCTTTATCTCCTTGGCGTACTTCTTTCCCTTTTCAAACATCTCGTCGTACACCTTTTTCAACCTTGAGGCGTCAAAATCGAGGAATGTACCCCCTGTTTCAAAATGCTTCTTAAAGACTTCGCCCAATGCATAGGTAGACGCACCTGATAGTACCGCAAGAGTCACTCCCCCCACGACCGATCCCACACCAGGAATAAACTTGATGGCCCGGGCTCCAATCCGAGCTGCCAGCGAACCCGTCATGGACGATACCATCGCTTTACCTTCTGTCTCCTTATAATTTATCTCATACAAATTGCACAACTGACGGACCATATCCAGCTGAATGGCACTGACAGC
>JAUILM010000939.1 GCA_030432855.1 Bacteroidia bacterium | reverse complement strand
GGTCTGACTAGCCACCTTACGTATAGTCTTTCCTGTGTTTACATCGGCCAGATACAAATCTGTAGAGAAAATACTCTTCTCCGACAGAAACACCACATATCGACCATTAGGACTGATGGATGGAGCAATGTTTAACTTTCCTGCATTCTCCTCGGATAAGAAAGTACGACCTTCAGCTCGCTCCCTCTTTCCCTTGAACATGGGTTCGTAATAATTACGAAGATTGTCCACCCACATTTCCGATAAATCATCCAGGCTAATACCCAGCACTAACGGTACGGATGTTTCGATGCCATATTTGGCAGTAGCAATAAACAGTGGTTTTACCACATCGTCTCCATACAATCCTGTGAGGAATGACCAGAAGGCCTGACCATATCGATAGGGAAAGTATCTGGGATTTATACTCAACTGCTTCAAGGTAGGAATGTCATCAGAAACCACCGCATTTCTCATCCACATAGCCGTGTGTGCATCATACCGGCCAATGGACATATATTCTGCCATACCTTCCACAATCCAGAGTGGCAAATTTCCCAGCGACTGAAGACCTGTAGAGTCTCCACTCAGCAACATGTGAAATTGAAACGCATGCACCAGCTCATGGCCTAACACCTGAAAGGTTTGCTGATTAGACATCGCCACTGGCATTACCACTCGGTTTTTCAAACCCTCTGTCACGCCTCCGGTAGATACTCCAATGTCGCCCGAGATGGCCGAAGTCTGCTGAAAGTCTGCGTGGTTATTGTAGAAAACGAGTGGATTCTTATGCTTGAAAGTGTCTTTCAGGAGATTCTCATGCAGGTCATACCAAAGCTCTGTCCACTGCATCAGTTTCGTGAGCTCATCCTTCTTATCAAGGTAGTGATAGACCTCAAAGTGAGGACTATTTACTACTTCGAAATCGAAGGATTGATATCTGGGCTTGTTTTTCCCAAAATATTGAGCCTGTATATTGGATACTGCAAAAGTCAGTATGCCGAAGCCAAGGATTATTGCTTTTAGAATTTTCATCGTGGTAATCTGATTTGATGCCTAGCTATAACCATTTTGAAGTTAAGAAAAATATGCCCTGCCAGTTAAAAGATTCTTAAATGTTAAAATCGACGCCTGGTCATTTTAGTTCATTCATAATCAAACACTTGTGAAGACATCTCATTGCTCTTCCACCCTCCTCAGGTTTACCTATATAGACAGCAAAAGTTTTCATTTTGTTTGGTCCATTTACGCGTAAAAGGAACGTTATAGATGTAAAAATTTCATTTTTAACGGCAAATTAAGAAGAAGCCAACGTTTCCTTAGGCATTGTTTATATTTGAAAGCTACAATTTGCACAATCTTTCGCAATCATGGCGTGCAAAGTACGCGCAGGCGAAATCATCATATTTGAAGTAACTGGACGATGACATACGACAATTTTACGATCAAAGCGCAAGAGGCGATTTACAAGGCCCAACAGATAGCCGGAAGTCTGGAACAGCAGCAGGTGGATACAACCCATCTATTACTTTCCATTCTACAGAGTGACGAGCAGATTGCCGAGTTTCTTATGAAGAAAATCGGTGTGGATGCTACAACACTAAAGGCCGAACTGGCAGATATTGTCAAAAAATATCCACGCGTCGAAGGGACTGAAAAACAATTTCTGACAAACGATGCCAACCAGGCATTGGCAGCGGCTAAAAAGCTTCTCAAGGAATTTGATGACGAATACATTTCTGTGGAGCTGATCTTGATTGGAATCCTTAAGGGAAAAGACAAAGGAGCTCAAATTCTAAAAGATAAGGGAGCTACTGAAAAAAATCTAAAGGAAGCCATCAAGGAACTTCGGAAGGGTCGCAAAGTGACAGATCAGCAAAGTGATAATCAGTACAACGCCCTGAAAAAGTTTGCTATCAACCTGAACGAACGAGCCGAGAATGGCAAACTGGATCCCATCATTGGCCGCGATGAGGAAATCCGTCGAATCATGCATATCCTCAGTCGCCGTAAAAAGAATAATCCGATACTGGTAGGAGATGCTGGCGTTGGAAAAACAGCGATCGTGGAAGGTATCGCCTGGCGCATCGTAAAACATGATGTACCAGAGAATCTCCGATCTAAAAACATTTACGTTTTAGACCTTGCCGCACTAGTGGCCGGGGCAAAATAT
>JAUILM010000093.1 GCA_030432855.1 Bacteroidia bacterium | reverse complement strand
GCCGAATGGCTTTGATACACCGGGGTCAATTGGTGCCAGGGGCATGCCATCCACTGTAAAAGATGTGTTTCGAAGGATTGGTAAAGAAATTACAGGGAAGTAATGGGAGATATTTTAAAGCCATAGTATTCAATGCTTAAGCATGTTATTATACTTAAGTTTACCAGCAGACAAAAACGGATTCATATATTAAAATGAAATACAAGATCGATCGGATTGAAAGGGGTGAATATGAGGATGTTGTGGATGTTTGGGAAGCATCCGTACGTGCAACACATCATTTTCTCTCAGAAGAAGATATATCATATTTTCGACCACTTATCTTAAATACATATCTCGATGCTGTCGATCTCCGTTGTATTCGCGTCGATGATCGAATAGTTGGATTCCTGGGTGTTGCGGATCGAAATCTCGAAATGCTTTTTATTCATCCAAAATATAGAGGCCAGGGCTGTGGAAAGTCACTGCTTGAACACGCGGTGAAAATAATGGATGTGCAGAAGGTAGATGTTAATGAACAAAATAATCAGGCAGTAGGATTCTATGAGTGCTTTGGATTTAAGACCATTTCCCGGTCAGAAAGAGATGGTAGCGGAAAGCCATATCCAATCCTGCACATGGAGTTGCAGAGATAGATGTATGGGATGGCATAGTCATAATGGAACACCGGATTTTTGTTTTAAACAGATCTGAATCGAGAACTACTTAAAGGACTCGCATCTGCTCACTATCCCAGAGGTGGTCATCTTCAATAATTCCCCTCTTACGATCTTCTTCCAGAAGTTTTTCCTGAGCAGCAATTTCTTCTCTTGTTTTAAATATGTAATCCTCCTCATTTCGAGATTGCTTGGCCAGTCTTCTAAGACTTTCTTCATCAGTCTGGATGAATTTTTGTGCTTGTCTGTGTAGTGTATATTTTCTGAAACCCATTTCACTGAGAACGTCACTAGCCAGCTTTACAGAAGTATCCAGAGTTTCGCGATATATGTTCTCAACTCCCATATTGAGTAGTTCATAGGCAACATAGCGATTCTTAGCACGGACCATCAGTTTTACATGGGGATACTCTTTTTTGACCAATTTGATGAGCCGAATGTTGGAATCAGGATTATCGATGGCCGCTATTAAAATATCAGCTTCTGCAATGCCGGCAGATTTTAGCAGATTCAAGCGAGTAGCATCGCCATAAAAGACCTTGAATCCCATTTTCCTTAGAAGGTCTACTCGATTTGAGTCGGAGTCCAGAATAGTTGCTTCTACACCATATGCTCGCAAGAAGCGACCTACCGTGCTTCCGAAATGTCCAAATCCGACCAGAATCACCTTATTGGTCGTTTCAATTGTGTCCATCGGTCTTTCCTCTGATTCTCTGGTACCAAAGCGAGGTAAGATGATCCTTTCATTAAGAACAGCCAGTATGGGAGTGAGTGTCATGGATATAGCCGTGACCACCAGCATCATATCCATTTGCACTCTATTCAGGATGTGCAGTTGAAATGCAAAAGAGAGAAGGACAAAAGCAAATTCACCAACCTGGGCCAGGCCTACGGTTAGGAGTGGTCGCTGATCTAGCTTTAATTTGAAAATGGCACCGACAACAAAGAGGACAATGGCTTTAAGGAGGATAATACCAATGACAAGGGTTCCAATCATCCCCGGATTCTCACTGATGACCAGAAAGTTGATGGATGCCCCTACGGCCATAAAGAATAGTCCTAACAGCAAATCCTTAAAGGGCTCCAGTGTACTTTCCAGCTCATGCTTAAATTCACTGGTGGCCAGTACCACACCACCAATGAAAGCCCCAAGCGCCGGACTCAACCCGGCTAGCTCCATCAGCAAGGTAATGGCCAATACAAGGAGAAGCGCCGATGCTATGAGTAGTTCTCGCACACCTGTCCTGGCTATGAGCCTCAGCATAGGCACGACCAAATATCTTCCGGCAAGAACCAGGATTGCTACGGACGAAACAATGGCCAGTGTTTGTAGCCCCAATGGGAGGTTTTCTAAGAGACTGGTACTGCTGTGGTCATCGGCCACCGTAGTGTGTGAGGCAGTCGATAGCAGAGGCAATGCACCTAACATGAAAATCACAATGATATCCTGAAATAAAAGGATCGAAAAAGAGGACGCGCCAAAAGTAGTGTTCATCAGCCCTTTTTCTTTTAGTGTCTGTAAGACAATGGCTGTGGATGAGAGAGCAACTGCCATGGAAATCGTCAGTGATACTTTCCAGTCATATGATAAAAGTGAAAAGAATGCCATTGAAAATCCCATGGTTGCCACCACTTGCAATCCACCCATGCCCAGTATCGTTCTGCGCATATTCCAGAAGTTTTTGGGTTCGATTTCCAGACCAATCAGAAATAGCATCATGACAACCCCAAACTCAGCAAAGTGCAGAATGTCTTCACCTTCCTCTCCCACAAATCCTAGCAGGAATGGGCCGATCAGAATACCAGCCAATAAGTAACCTAATACGGCACTCAGTCCAAATCGTTTGGCGATCGGAACGCAGATGACGGCTCCTGCCAAAAATGCTATGGCCTCAAAAAGTATGCTTCCAGTCATTTGGCAGCCAGTTTTGTATAATCCGGAATATCGGTTTGGAATACACAGTTCTTAATGTCACTTAGGGATTTGTCCTCCAACAAGAAATCAACAATTTTTACATATTGTTGGGAGAAGGTCTCCAAATCGGCTGTTTTCAAATAATGAGTACCCATCACAGCGAAGGGAGTTAAATACTCCATACCGCAAAGTCTGGCTGTCTGCTCAAATGGTCGCAAAAATTCGTTGATAGTATAGATATTTCTACCCTCTGAGCAATAGACTTTTCTTGACCCTCCCGTTGTAATGATTTGCAGACACTTCTTCCCCTGCAGTGCGTTTCCCTCAGGTCCATAGGCCCATCCGTATTCCAATACTAAGTCGATCCATTGCTTCATCAATGGAGGACAACTGTACCAGTAGAAGGGATGATGCCAGATCATGACGTCATGCTCTTCCAATAAGTTCTTTTCGTAGGATATATCAATGTGAAAGTCTGGATACTGCTCGTACAGATCATGGAAGGTTACTCCCTTTTTATGCCGGACGTTCTGAACCAATGCTTTATTGGTTCTGGACTGCTCAAACCTGGGGTGAGCAAACAAGATCAGGATTTTATTCATCGTAAACTATCTCAAATTGATCGATCCATTACAAAAATAGTATTCTCTTTGCTATGGCGTTTTTCAAGTCCACGCCAAGACAGGTAAAATTGATTCTTAGGCATTAGTCAGCTTTGATGGCCGAAAGTAGCGGGTAGTTGATCTGTGATATGACCCACATTGATCTATTTTCCATGCGCTGACGTTGCAAACTGGTTATATTCTCATTTTATTAGATAACTAGCGACGTACTAATGATACGCTATAACATATGTCTTTTCATCTTGTTTATCACTAGCCTTACAGCCATGTCTTCAAGGGCGGATACACTAAGAACTAATACGGTCTTGTATCAGGTCAACCATCCTGATCATCAACATATATCTTATCTGTTCGGAACTCACCATGCCTTTGATAAGCCCTTTTTTGAATCTCTTCTCAATGCGAAAAATGCACTTCTTTCGTCCGCATTATGCATCAAGGAAAATCTAAATATTCCAGATCACCTTGCAGTGGATATAATAAATAGAAGGACTGAAAATACCCGGTGGAAAAAGTATTTAGATCCAGATCACTATACTTACATTCTCAATCTTTTTTCTTCCTCTGGACTAAAATTTGATAAAATGTCACCGGCAGAATTGTTCGCATTTCTGGGGCGCCACTACAAGGAGAGAGTCTGCATAGAAAAGGATCCCAATGCGGAGTATCTTTCCTTAGATGATTATATCGGGTCGATTGCTCAAAATGCCGGTTTGCAACTAATTGGACTTGAATCAACGGAAGACCAGATTGCAATGATTAATTGGGATGTGGCTGGTATGCCACGAAAAGTGCACAGGAGAAGAATCGCAGCAATGATCGAAAGAATTCAGCAAGGAACAAGAGATCATTGCGGGGAGATCGAATGGTATAGAAATATGAATTTCGACTACAAACTCGACCAACCTTGCCAGAATACTTTGTTACTGGATGACCGGAATAGAAAGTGGATGATCAAAATAGAAGAATACTTTTCAAGAGAAGACTGTTTCCTGGCGGTAGGTATGAGTCATTTAATGTATGACTGTGGATTGATAAAGCAATTGGAAGCGTCAGGTTATGTAATTACTCCGGTAGATGTCAGATAACATTTCTATTCTAATTATTAGGCTCAATCAAGTGGACTAAGTAATTAGGGATAGGTTTTTATAAGATTCTGGCCGGTTTTTGTGGATTAGATATCCCGCCTGGATATAACCAGGAACCCATTATTTCCTTGAAATTAGCCGTTCGATTCTAATGCTCACGATATATGGGAGTGATGGGAGCAATGCCAAGCCTTTCACATACTTTAATACTCTCTGTGATATTATTTACCAATGGGAAATCCACACCTGCGTTGAATAACCACTTGATTTTTTCGGGATCATCGGTCCCAAAATAATTAATACGAACATCCTTCTTCCGTAAATGTTTAGTCATTTTCAGATATTCGTCAGACACTTCACCTTTCAGTTGTATAAAATCCGCTTTTTGATCTATGGTCAGATGAATATAATCCCAATTTGAACTTTGACGATCCATGTTACAGATCTTAATTTCGGGATGTTCACTTTTAGCCTCTTCTGCTACCACTTTACTACAGGCCAGAAACGCCTGATGTGTCCGGTCCTGACGTACGATCTCCTCCGCAATAAGTTTGCCGATACCTTCAGTATTTTTCACATGAACATTGAGCCAGATATTAGCGGGCATCATGGCTAATGTCTCCCTGAGGGTGGGTATCTGCTCGTTGGCAAATTTTGGATCTTTCCAACTGCCAGCATCTAGCCGTCTAATCTCCTGGAAGGTCATGTCTGCGACAGCACCTTGTCCGTCGGTCGTCCGGTCTACTGTCTCGTCATGTATGATCACCAGATGTTGATCCAGTGTGAGATGGACGTCAAATTCGATCATATGCGCGCCCTGATCTATGGCAGCCTGAAAAGCCACGAGGGTGTTTTCCGGATAGTGGGTCATGGCTCCCCGGTGAGCACAAAGTCCTTTTGAAGGGAGATCTAATTCCGGATTAGGAGCCGTGGTCACTAATCCCTGACTCAGCGCTTGCCAGGTCAAAATTTGAAATATTAGAATGAGTATCTGCATGCTGGCACGAAAGGTAGGAAGATGAAAAACTATTACCTGTAAATATCTTTACTTCAATTCCACAAACAGATCCTCATAATGCTGAGAGGACTTAAATATTCCTCCACTTTTTTGCATAAACTCATCGCCCGTGTGATAAACTCCATTATCGGGTTTGATCCATGGAGCAGTCGGCAGAGGGTGATAGGTTTGCATCTGATCCCAGTCCCGATAGTTTTGCCATCCGTTCGTTTCCTGCATTCCCATATTCCATCCCGGGAACGCTGGTAATCGTGCGGCCACTACTTTGTTCCAATCCACCAAAATGGGATTTACCGTAAGATCTGCACAAAAGCAGGGCACATTTCGGTCGTATGCCACCTGAGCGATCTTCATGGTCATACTCATAGTCTTTGCTACCGCTTTTACTGCAATGGCATTATATCCCTGCTCGATTCGTTCTATCGTTTCCAGATCTGTGTGAGCACTCTCATCTGCCGCTACCAAAGGTCCTCTTGCGGTAATTTGGTGTACATCCTTCTGGTTGCGTTCCCCAAAAGGTTCTTCTAATACGGCAATTTGGTCTACAGCTCCAATTTTCTCAGCATAGTCCAGAAACTCCATCAATGTATCCTGGTGATCATACCGACCATTGGCATCAAAATAGTAAGGCAACTTGCCATTGGGTGAGTAAGGTGTTTCATAGTGACCTATTGTTTCGTGAATGGCCTTTAAGAATGCCTTGTCTTTTTCCAGCATTTCTTTTTGAGTACCAGGAGCCCCAATTTTTATCTTCATAATAAAGAAGCCCTCATCTGCTAACATCTTGATCTTACTCATGGGAGTACCATACCCCAAAGCCGGTATGGCAACAACTTTATCATGGCGTGCGGATAATCCTTTTCTATAAGGATCAGGTACCATGTCATCGAAATCATCAATACCATTTGTGTCTGAATAGAGGAGCCAGGCCGCATTATCGATCGATACCAGAGCATTTAGTGCAAACGTTGTACGTAAACTGTCATTACCGGTTATCTTTCGGGCATACACCATAACCTCATCCAGAATATCTTCCACCATGTGTATGGGAGTCGCAAAGGATTGCCCCTTGATCAATTGTAGCGCATATTCAGTGATAGCATACATGAGGGCATTCCCCCCACTTTCAGAGTACTTGCCTGCAACAGAAGCATCAGACCATAAAGGATTTTGAACGCCAATACCTGTTCTGGAAAACCCCTTGGCTCCCTTCAGTCGCGAAACCACTTGCCAAACCTGACTAATGGTGCTGCCCTTGAATCCAAAGGGTTGAGCCAGGGGTTCACGTTCGAAGTTTGAGGTCACATCAGTGACACTGAATGGCTTTGTTTCTTGAGTCCTTATTTGCATAAGTGGATGCAAAGTAACCCCAACACCGGTTAACGCAGCCTGTTGAAGAAATGATCTTCTGGATACTATCTCAGACATTGATTTATGATTTTCCCCAAGTTACCCATAAATCAGTAGTTTAGATGAGTCTAAAGTAGACATCCTACCCGATAAGAAGCGGTACCTATATGATGCAAGGTAATTGTAAATGAAGAAAGCTATCTTACTAGTTTCGCTGTTGTGTTTTTTTGGTCTGCTTAAAGCCCAGATCCGAATTTCAGCAGTTATAGCTGATGAATTATCTCATCGGCCTATTCCCTATGTAAATGTAGGGATCATCGACCTGTCACGTGGTACAGTTAGTGATCACGCTGGTAGGTTTTGGCTCCATGCTGATACTAAGGAGGATATGGTTTCAATTTCGTCAATTGGTTTTAAGAAGATGAAGCTAAATGCCGATGAGTTGGTCCGGATTGATACCATTTATTTACAACGTGAAAGATATGAACTGGCGGCTGTGACTGTTGTCGGAGATAAGCTCGATAAGGAAGTAGTACTAGGTACAAGAAATGAGAAGCGAGGCCATAGCGTGGGTTTTGGGAGTACACAACTGGGGACAGAAATTGGATCCATAATTGAAGTAAGTGAGCCCACCTTTATTAAAACTGCGAATTTTGTGCTAAACCATGCTAAAGGAGATAGCTTGTATTTGCGGTTAAATTTTTATGATTTTTCCGGGGAGGAGGTGGGAGAAAAGCTGGTAAGAGAAAATGTTCTGGTGAGGGAAAAACAACGGAAGGGTACTATTTCAGTTGACATGAAGCCATATAATCTTGTGTTGGAAAATGATGTGCTTGTGACACTGGAGTGGTTGAAGAATTTCAATGAGACGGGAAATAAGGGTATCACACTTGATACACAAAGATCCGGGAGGATGAGTGGTGTATATATCAGGTATTCAAGCCACGGAGATTTTGTAAAGATGCCCCATAAATTAAGCCTTAAACCATGTTTTTATTTAGAAGGAATTCAATAAATATCCAATACACCTCGACGATGAAGCATTTATTTATTCTATTCGGAGTGCTATTTTTTTATTGCACTGCCATGCACAGTCAATCTGTTACTGGTCTTTTAAATGATGGCGAGCTTCCTTTTGCAAGCCTGGAGGATGCTGGATTTAACAGGGATTCCATCGATACGCTATTGAGCCTTTTAGAAACTACCGAACATCGTGATTTTAGAGGTTTAGTAGTCATCAAAGACCAACATATAATCCTGGAGGAGTACTATAATACCTATTGGAGAAATTCCATTCTGGATATCCGATCGGCAGGAAAGAGTATTTCTGCCATGTTGCTGGGGGTGGCAATGCAACAGGGAATGATAGAAAGTCTTGATCATAGTATTTACTCATATTTCGCAGATGAGACATTTCAGATTAACCAGGATTATCAAAAGATTACTCTGAGAGATGTACTGGATATGTCTTCCGGATTAGATGCAGATACCGATGACCCGGGTACCGTTGGATTTGCGGGTAATTGGATAGCTATGGATGATTGGAAGGAGTTTATCCTGAATGTGCCCAGTAGCGGCAAACCCGGTGAAAAATGGGTGTATGCAGATATTCATGCCTTACTGATTGGACTGGTCATCGAAAAAGTATCTGGCATGAGCCTCAGGGATTTTGCCACGGAAAAGCTTTTTAGACCGCTGGGTATTTCGCAGGTGTACTGGTATACAAATGCATCAAACCAAACCGGGGCTGCAGGAAATCTGTATCTCTCGACGCTGGATTTCGCCAAGCTGGGATTATTGGTATTAAATGAAGGATCCTGGGGGGATATTCAATTGATGGATTCCATATACACGACAGACCTCATAAATCATAAAAGATTTGATCTGTCCGAGTATTTTCCTTTTGCGGATGCTTATGGGTATATGTGGTATAAGACCTCACGGACCTTCGGCAAAAATCATCTAAATTATCTCTTTGCCTCTGGCAACGGAGGTAATCACCTGATTGTTGTGCCAGATCAACATATGGTAATCGCACTGACTTCAAGCGCTTATGGTCCGGGGTATGGCCAGGGAAGGTCTTATGCCATTATGAGCCGGATATTTTCAGCGCTGGAATAGAATGATGGGAGATTTACGATCGGAGCTTAAACAGCCGTTAAGAACACTAAACACGTGATGGGTAAGAAATTGAGACTTAGTAAAAATTTAGTATAATGGCCTTATGGTATCTACTAAATTGACAGTCCTGTTAACGATCATATTTTTATGCTTTCTACATTGTAGTACTCCAGATGGAGATGCAGATATAGGAGTGGCAGAAAATCCTTTGTCAGGTATACAAATTTACCCCGAAAATCCTTTTTACTGGATGTATGATGGAAGTCCGATCCTTTTGATCGGGGGTACTATGGAAGACAACCTGTTTCAGATCGATAGTCTGAAGGAGCATCTGGAACTATTAAAGTCGGTTGGAGGCAATTATGTTAGGTGTACCATGAGTGCAAGGGATGAGGGTAATGCAAAACCCTATGTCACGGATGAAAAGGGTTTGTTTGACCTGGATCAATTCAATCCTGAATATTGGAATAGACTGGAAGATTTACTGCGATATGCAGATGCATTAGATATCGTCGCTCAAATTGAAATTTGGGCCACCTATGATTTTTACTGGGGAGAACAGGGTTGGGCACAAAATCCATTTAATCCCAAACTTAATAGTAACTATACTGTCGAGCAATCCGGTTTGAGGGATACTATCGATCACCCTGCCCAGTCAGCTAATAATGCCTTCTTTCTTTCAGTACCTGCGTTACAGAATAATCAATTCTTGTTAGATTATCAGAAGGCGTTTGTAAATAAGATCATGGAATTATCGCTTCCTTATAACAACGTTTTGTACTCGATCGACAATGAAACCACTGTCCATTTTGAGTGGGGGAAATATTGGTCAAACTACATCCATGAGCTGGCAAAAGATCATGGAAAAAAGATCTTTGTGACAGAGATGTGGGATAGCTGGGACCCCACTGAGCATGAAGTGGAAGGTGCGATTGTGCAGCACCCTGAATTGACTGATTGGCACGCTGAATATTTGAATACATCATTGCATGAAAATGCCAGGTTTGCCTTTTCTCTGGGGGATACGATGTCCTATCAATTTCTGGATGTTTCTAATCACAATGCACAAAAAGGAGAAGTTCATTACCAGACGGGATTGTGGGTGAGAAACGCGGTGGCTTCTTACGGAAAAATACGACCTATTAATAATGTCAAAATATATGGTGGCGACCGCGATCGGATCTGGTCCGGGAATCATCAGGATGGACGGGAACGTTTTTGGAGGGACGTATTTGCCGGGCATGCATCTATGAGGTTTCATCGAAAACCCAGCGGACTTGCACTGTCGGAGGAGGCGCAAAGTCAGATTAAAAGTCTGAGAATGCTGACCGATCAATACCCGGTTTTTACGTTAGCTCCCGCTAATCAAATCTTATCTGATCGGGAGGAAAATGAAGCATTCGTTTTGGCAAACGAAGATCAAAGTACAATCTTGATTTATTTTCCTTCTGAGGGTACAGTAAAGGTAAATGTCCCCGATGGAGAATATACAATGTCAGGGCTCGACATCATGGCGTCAGGATGGATGGAAAAAATAAGCTATAAATTGCCTGGCGAGGTGAGCAATCCTTTGTCAGGATCCTTCGCAGTGGCTTTGACACGAAATTAATGTTAACCTGGTGCTTTAGAAGGGGCCTTGCTAATATTTTGAGATATGTACTTTAAGAAGAGAAATTTGTTAGAAATCAGCATCATTTTGATGATGATCATGAGTGGAGTAAGTGTCTGGGGACTGTCATTGCATCAGACTGATGAACCACCTAATGTAATCATTATTTACACCGATGATCAGGGGACTGTCGATGCCAATTGTTACGGTGCTGAGGATCTCTATACACCCAATATGGATCTTCTGGCAGAGACGGGTGTACGATTTACACAATTCTATGCAGCCGCGCCGGTTTGCTCGCCGTCCAGGGCGGCTTTGTTGACGGGGAGGACACCACTAGCCGTCGGATTGCCGGGCAATGCTCCCTCACACAAAGGGGGTGTTGGCCTTGCCTCCGATCAAGTGATTATTGCAGAAAAACTAAAAGAGAACGGATATGTCACGGGTCATGTGGGGAAATGGCATGTTGGTTATACTCCGGAGACAATGCCCAATGGTCAGGGTTTTGATTACTCGTTTGGGCATATGGGGGGATGTATTGACAACTACTCACATTTTTTTTACTGGAATGGCCCCAATCGACATGACTTATGGGAAAATAATGAGGAGATTTGGAGAGACGGTGAATATTTTCAGGATTTAATGTCTGATAAGGTAAATACCTTTCTTGAGGAGAATCAGGATACCACTTTCTTTCTTTACTACGCACTTAATTTACCACATTATCCGCTCCAGGGTACCGACAAGTGGCGGCAGTATTATAGGGATATGGATAGCCCTCGCAACATGTACGCGGCCTGCATTAGTACAGTGGATGAGAGGATTGGTTTTTTATTACAAAAATTAGAGTCGCTTGGATTGAGAGAAAATACCATTATTATTTTTCAATCCGATCACGGTCATTCCATGGAGGAAAGAACATTTAGTGGAGGAGGTAGTTCGGGTCCTTATCGAGGTGCTAAATTTTCACTTTTTGAAGGAGGTATCCGCGTACCAGCCATGATTAGTTGGCCCGGTACATTGCCTTCCAATGTAGCCCGCGATCAAATGTGCGTAAATGTCGATTGGTTTCCCACGATCCTGGATTTGTGCAACATAGACTACCACGAAAACACCTTTGAAGGGAAGAGCATGCGTAGGGTGATTTTCGAAAATGCTACCTCACCGCACGATGCGTTTTGGTGGTATAGC
>JAUILM010000938.1 GCA_030432855.1 Bacteroidia bacterium | reverse complement strand
GGATTCAAATGGAGCTTGAAAATCGAAATGCCAGATTGAAGAATAATCAACAATTTCCACAGCCATTTTTTCTTCAACGTACGTTTAACAATATTGCCCCAACTGTCAGAATTGATTTTCAGTTTACGAAGACTAAGCGACTGGATCTGGATTATGATACATACAATCGCACACCGAATATTGGTCAGCTGCAAGATGTAATCGATATATCGAATCCTCTACATCTGCGTACGGGGTCACCAGATTTAGAGCAGGCATTTACACATCGGGTACGGGCTCGTTTTCGCAGCAGAAATCCTGAAAATGATCAGTCATTTTATCTCTATTTGTCGGGTTCCACTACAGAAGATTATATCACCAACGGCTCTACCATTGCGGAAAGATCAATCACATTGGACGAGGGTATTATTTTAGAGAAAGGATCACAACTTACCAGACCCGTAAACCTGGATGGATACTGGGATGTGCGGTCTTACGTCAATTACGGTATCCCTCTTGCATTCATGAAGTCAAATGGAAGTTTCTTTGGTGGAGTTAACTTCACCAGACGTCCTGGACTGATTAATGATGAGATAAACTTCTCAGCGAGCTCCAACTTTAGAGCAGGATTGACAATAAGCAGCAATATTAGTGATCAAATTGATTTTCAGTTTTCTACCCGGAGTAGTTATAATCTGGTGAATAATTCGGTGCGATCATCCCTGAATAATAATTACTTTTCCCAATCAAGCCGCTTTCGACTTGACTGGGTCTGGAATAAGTTGGTGTATCGGATGAATGTCGATCATCGATTTAATAATGGACTGGCAGAGGACCTTGATCGATCATTTGTACTCCTTAATATGAGCATTGGTACAAAATTTTTGAAGAATGATCTGGGAGAATTAAGCGTCAGAGTATACGATCTGTTACAGCAGAATAATAATATACGTCGAAGTGTAAATGAACTTTACATCGAAGATTCCGAATCTAACGTACTGCAGCGTTATTTCATGTTGACATTCAACTATAATCTTCGACATTTTAACAGAGGAACCACCGAAGATGATTACAATAAATTACATGGTGGTAACGAGTAGTGGGGGCACATGAAATAGTACTAATCGAATTGGCTGATAGCATGAAGGACTAAACACTTCTCTTCTTTGAAAAGAATGAAACTATGAGACGGTCTACATTTATATCACACCTTGGTAAGGCCGGGATCGCACTTTACCTTTTCACAATGAAAACTGAGATGGCACAGGAACCCAAGCAGTTGTTTTTTGAAGATGATGGGAAAATTCCAAATAATAAATTCCCACTAATTCTCTACAGGAATGCCTTTGAGGATCGTGGTGGCCGTGGGGCATCATGGCTCGAAAACAAATTTGCCAGTAATAATTGGACAAATTCCTGGAGGAACGGTATATATTCATTCCATCACTATCACAGTACTTCACATGAAGTGTTGGGTATCTATGCAGGAAATGCACTGGTCCATTTGGGTGGCGAACAAGGTGAAAAAGTGGCAGTGGAGGCCGGTGACATCATTATCATACCAGCAGGGGTGGGTCATAAGAATCTGGAAAGTAAAGGACTAGGTGTGGTTGGGGCATATCCTGATGGTCGTAGCTGGGATCTGAATCGGGGATTACCTGGAGAGAGACCTGCTACAGACCGAAATATTGAAGCCCTTCCAATACCACAGGCAGATCCTCTACTAGGGCCTCGCAATGGAATCGTTAAGATTTGGTCTTGAAAAAAGTGTTTTCTGAAAGAGTGTAGGTGGGGTGTGTTGATTTCATTCTTTCAATGAAGTAGCACAAATGATGCCTCTGTCAAGCTCAGGAGTAATTCAAAGGCACCATTGTAGCTACATCAAAAGTACGGATCAATATCACTGCGTCTCTTTTAGGTCTTCTGGCTTTCTTACGAATCTGCGTAGGGAGATCTTAACCTGTCCCAACATGATTGTTCCCCTAACCACATTACCAATGATTGTAAGTTAGTCAATAGGTTTTGTTTTTGCAATCGATTGCAAAGATTTTTTCCAATCGAATTTATATCTTGCATCGGCATGTCCCTATGTGCCTGATCAACACTCAAATATGCCATTCGAATTAAATGTAAGATGAGCGATACAAACTCAGGAGGTAGAGTTACTATATATGATCTAGC
>JAUILM010000937.1 GCA_030432855.1 Bacteroidia bacterium | reverse complement strand
ATCCGGGAACTAAAGATGTGGATGACATTTGGGACCTGGGCTTCCCTTATGCCGAAGTGGATCCAAATGGCCATGGATATATATCTAAAATTGAAAATTCTGGAGGATTAATTAATACGGCTACCTGTACAGAACAACTTCTCTATGAGATTCATGACCCCAGCCGATATATAACACCCGATTGTATCGCCGATTTCTCTAAAGTTACCTTTACGGAATTGCAGAAAAATAAAGTGTCATTTCAAGAGGCTAGAGGAAGGCAGGCAACAGATTCCTACAAAGTAAGCGTCGGGTTTGAAAATGGATTTATGGCGGAGGCTTCGATCAGCTACGGAGGATCCAATTGCATGGCCCGGGCTCATCAAGCCATAGAAATCGTAAGGAAGAGACTGGATCGATTGTCATTGCCGATAGAAGATATTCGATTTGATGCATTGGGAGTAAATTCCATCTTGCCCAATAAGAATGATAATTATCCGGAACTCAATGAAGTTCGAATTCGTGTGGCAGCCAGAGTGGAAGATGAGCAAACTGCTAAATCAATAGTGCATGAGGTTGAATCACTATACACGAATGGTCCAGCGGGTGGAGGGGGTGTTACAAAGAAAGTTTCCGAGCTGATTTCTATCCGATCGGTGTTGATACCTAAATCTGTTGTGCAAACGCAATTAAAATCTATAATAACCTAGACATGAAATTGGGAGAGATTGCTCATGCAAGGACGGGGGATAAGGGAAATATTTCGAATATTTCGCTGATAGTATTTAATAAAGATGACTTTCATATTATTCACAATAAGGTAACAGCCAAAGCAGTCAGAGATTGGTTTGCTGATATAGTGAATGGCACGGTGGATCGATATGAGTTGCCACAATTAGGTGCACTCAATTTTGTCTTACATGATGCCCTGGGTGGGGGAGTGACGCAATCACTGGCAATAGATAAGCATGGCAAATGTCTTAGTTCTTACCTCCTGGAGATGGAGTTATAGTTAATATAGCAGATGCCCTCCGAAGTCAGGTATTTCATCATTTGCTATCATTTTTTTCCAAAGTCCTAATTTTCCTGTTGAAAGTATTTTATTCCAAAAATTATCAACCAGCTCCAGGAATTCTAGTACTGATTCTTTCTCACCCACTTTCAAGAGTTCTAGTGCCAGGGACATGTTGGGTCCAAAAGAATCGAGCTGAGGAGAACCAGGTGTCTTGCCGGACTTTAACAAATGTATCCGGGCACTCACAAGGTCATTATTTCTAATTGCAATCTTTCCTAATAGAATATGAGCGTGATGAATGGCATTGCCATAGTTTCCAATCTTTAGGGTACTGATCGGCGAGCTCCAGATAATCCCTGGCGAGGTCTGAAGCTAATGCGAAAAGTCCATTAGAATAGGCCTCATCCATATTAGCTCGGATGGTATGGAAACGTCGTAATGACATAATCTAATCAACTTATGTCGATTACACCTGCAATTCCATAGTATTGGATCAATGCCGGCAATCAATAGATAAGTGAATGAAAATCTTACTTGGTGCAGCATTAAAGTTCCAACTCTTCCAGCCACTGATCAAATTGAGTGCGCCATTCAGGATGAGTTCTCCATTGAATGTTTTGACCATCTCCTAATGAACGAGGTACGATATGAAAGTGCAGATGAAAGACATCTTGCTGTCCCTCACTACCATTGCTATTCACAATTTGTAGGTTATTAATGCCCAGCCGCTGTTGATACACTTGAGAAAGATGCCGCAATACTTTTGAGATTTCCATAATATACTTATCGTCAATGTCGAAGATGTTTTCAAAATGCTTCTTGGGTATGACCAATGTGTGATATTGACTAACGGGATTAATATCTAAGAATGCATAAACAAACTCGTTTTCCAGGATTTTCCAGGAGGGAGCTTCCCCTCTGACAATCTTACAAAAGATACAGTCACTCATATTAAATAGATTTAAGTCTTAAGGTATGAATTTAGGGAATACTGACTTTTGGCTCTTGTCAAGGGATTGTTAAAGGAGGTATGGGATCCCTGAGAAATGTCCTATTTTGTTACCTTACTTACTAAGTATTAGAGTACTCTTCGGTTTTTGCTGTATTTTACTACTGGAACCTCAATGAAATATATGCTCAGGTTGAGCAAATAGTCAGTCCTGAATTTAAGT
>JAUILM010000936.1 GCA_030432855.1 Bacteroidia bacterium | reverse complement strand
GTCATCCGGTAGTCACATGCTATCCGTCCAATATGTGGGATACACCATCCGGCGGATCCCGATTAAGGTCATCAGCTCAGGCACCCTGGATATAAAACTTTCACGCTCTACCGTACTGCTGGATGAGGTGGTGGTGCAGGCCCAGGCTCAGGACGCCAACGTACAAAACACACAGGTTGGTGTCACTAGTGTAAGCACAAAAAAAATTGAGAAACTTCCCGCCTTTCTTGGGGAAGTGGACATTATCAAAGGACTGTTACTACAGCCTGGAGTCAGCAATATAGGAGAAGGAAGTAGCGGTTTCAATGTGCGGGGAGGTAATGTAGATCAAAATCTCATCATGATCGACGAGGGCATGATATTTAATGCCAGTCATGCGCTGGGCTTCTTTAGTTCATTTAATTCGGATATCGTCAGTGAAGCAATTTTATACAAGGGTACTATGCCCGCTACCTTTGGAGGTCGTCTGGCATCAGCATTGGATGTCAAAGTAAGAGATGGCTCATTTGACAAGTGGCACATGAAAGGAGGATTGGGAGTAGTATCAAGCCGATTTAATATTGATGGTCCGATCAAGAAGGACAAGACATCAATCCTTCTCTCAGGTCGAAGTACCTATTCTAATTGGGTACTGGACCTCGTAAAAAACCCGGAGGTCAATAATAGTTCTGCTTATTTCTATGATGTCAATATGCGTCTTGCCCATCGATTTAATGAGAAGAACAATTTAACCATCTCTGCCTATGCATCTGATGATCAATTTTCATTTAATGAAGCATTTGGTTTTGACTATCAAACCATCATGGCACAGGGCCAATATCGCAAAGTCATCGGTGAGAATATTTTGTCCACGACTAATGTGGTTTGGAGCACGTACGATAGTCAGCAGGATGACCTCAATGGTCGGGATGCTTCTCGCTATGACACCGGACTGGAATATGTCAAACTCAAGGAAAACCTGAATTATTTGGGAGATAGATTTCAGGCTAATGCAGGACTCAGCGCCATACATTACCGGACCAAAGGAAATGAAATTAACCCAACGGATCCCATATCACTCATAGAAAGTGACGCCCTGCAGGATCAGAAAGGTATTGAATGGGGCCTATATGGAGATTTCGATTATGAATTTTCACCGCGATTGTCCATGACGGGGGGACTTCGTTATTCTGTATTTAATTTTTTGGGACCGCATGAGACTTACCTCTATCAGAACCCAAATCTACCCAGGGAAGAAGACATTATCGAACCTACAACTATTGACAAATCGATTGTCGAAAGTTTTCATCACCTGCAGCCCCGACTTAGTCTGCGATATAATTTATCTGCCAGCAGCTCTTTAAAAGCCGGGTATGGTCGTACAGTCCAGTATATCAACCAAATATTTAATAGTGAATCCCCTACCCCAACTAATTTTTGGCAATTGAGCAATTCATATATTAAACCGCAATTAGCACATAATTTTAGCCTCGGATATTTTCACAATTTTAACCAAAACCTCTGGGTTACTTCTGTCGAGGGATTCTATCGGGATATTGATCAATTATTTGACTATATAGATTTTGCCAATCTGCTGGTCAATGATCATTTAGAAACAGAATTATTGCCAGGAATCGGTCGAACGTATGGTTTAGAACTTAGTATTAATAAGCAAGTAGGCACTGTGCACGGATGGCTTAGCTATACATACTCCCGGTCTGAACGAAAGATCGAGGGTATTAATGAAGGTGAATGGTACTTATCCAATTTTGACAAACCACATGACCTGAGCCTGGTAACGAACTTTCAAATAAACAAGCGCAATTCCATTTCTTTAAATTTCACTTATGGTACGGGGCGCCCCATCACCGTACCTGTAAATAAACACGTTGTGCAAAATCGCATTGTGGTATTAAGCTACTCCGATAGAAATGCCTTTAGAATTCCGAATTATCATCGACTGGACGTTTCATATTCTTTGGCACAGGGATTTCGAAAAAGTAAGCGTTTTAAGACGAGTTGGACTTTCTCAGTATACAACTTATATGGTCGGAAAAACCCATATTCCGTATTTATCGAACAGGATTCAGATGGTGGTACCTCGATAAACAGACTGTCGATACTAGGCAGTGCTTTCCCTGCTCTCACTTTTAATTTCGAGTTACTCTGATGAAAGGATATCATATAA
>JAUILM010000935.1 GCA_030432855.1 Bacteroidia bacterium | reverse complement strand
AGAGATTGAGTGCCAACGTATTTAATAAGCCAGGATTTAAGGAATGGGCCGATGATAATGTCGTTCTACTCGAACTGGACTTTCCAAGAAGGACACAGATTCCTGAAGAAATAAAGCGTCAGAATGCCGGCTTGCAACAAGCTTTCAAAGTACGTGGATTCCCCACCGTTTGGGTCTTTGATCTTGAACGTGACCAGGCTTCCGGAAAGATGGCAATCTCTGCATTGGGTCGGACTGGTTATACTAAGACCCTTGAAGAATTTACCACGGGAGTGGACGAAATGATCGCAAGACGGGATCAGGCGAACTAACAATAGCATATCATTTTTAAGACCAAGCACGGTATAAAGCATGAAAGCGGCTACCGTACATGAACTCAAGCGACAGCTTGCAGAGTTGGATCGTGTCACGCTGATCCAATTGATTCTCCGACTGGCACGTTTTAAGAAAGAGAATAAGGAGCTACTCACCTATCTCCTGTTTGAAGCAGATGACGAAGAAGCATATCGCAGACATGTAAAGGTGTTACTCGATGATGCTTTAAAAGAAGTACCTAAGAGGCCGGTGTACTATACCAAGAAGAGCCTCCGCAAAGTGCTTCGTACTCTGGATAAAATGATTCGATTTTCTGGAAGTCCAGAGACAGAAGCAGATCTGAGGATTCATTTTCTGAGATTGATACGGACAAACCAACTTCCCGTAAGCCGTAGTCGAGTACTGGTAAACCTTTATGAAGGACAGATAAAGAAAGTACGTAAGGCATATGCCAGATTGCACGAAGATCTGCAATTTGACTTTGAGGAAGAATTGAATCAGGTACTGGGATAGTATCAGATTCTGAGCATTTGAGTTATATTAGTTCGAGATACTGATCCTTTTAATCAACACGCACTATGAAAGCAACTCTCCTTACCTGTGTTCTGGCCTGCCTTTACCTTACAGTTTTTGCACAGGAAAAGCTTGAGCATCCTCTCATTGCCGAGGGAGCGCAACTGCAATGGGTAGATTCTTCATCAGCTTTTACTGAAGGCCCGGCTGCCGATGCTGATGGTAATGTATATTTTACTGACCAACCCAATGATCGGATATTGAAGTGGTCGACAGATGGAAAAGTCTCTGAATGGATGACCGGTACTAAGCGTGCAAATGGGCTATACTTTGATCACGATGGAAATCTCCTGGCTTGCGCTGATGAAAAGAATGAATTAATAAAAATAAGTCCGGATAAGGAAATAACCGTACTCCTTAAAGATTTTGAAGGGCAAAGAATGAATGGACCCAACGATGTCTGGCCAGATAAGAAAGGAGGCCTGTATTTCACTGATCCATTCTACAAGAGGGATTACTGGTCACATTCCGAAAAAGAAATTGAACAGGAGCGAGTGTATTACATGGCACCCGATGGAAGCGTAAAGATCGTAGCCGATGATCTCGTGCAGCCCAATGGTATCATTGGAACAAAAAATGGTAAGCACTTATTTGTAGCCGATATCCGAGATCGGAAGACGTATAAATACACAATAAATAAAGATGGTTCACTTTCAGAGAAAACCTTATTTGTAGAGATGGGGTCCGATGGCATGACGCTGGACAGTAAAGGCAATTTATATTTGACCGGTAGAGGGGTCACTGTTTTTGATAAGGAAGGAGAAAAACTTTTTAATATTCCTATCCCTCAAGGTTGGACCGCAAATGTGACATTTGGGGGTGCAGATCGGAAGACATTATTTATCACTGCTATGTCTTCATTGTACACATTAGACATGAATGTGAAAGGTATTTGATAATCTGAAATTCAATAGTCCATAGATCCACTTTTTACACATCAGGAACTGAGCATCGTAGAAGACCGTGAATTTCTACTCACCAAACGCCGCATTGTCGAGCATGTGGTTGCGTCTTTCGCTTCTCTAAAAAAGGAATTAAAATCAAGTGTTCAGAAAGAGGGTTATATATTTCCGCCCGAACTCCGTGTCAATGGTGGAAAAATATCCAAAGGTGATAATTACCAGGGGCTACCGTATGTGGTCCTGGATTATCCGGCAATTTTTTCTCGCAGTCAGATTTTTGCCTATCGCACAATGTTCCTGTGGGGGGACTGTTTCTCCTTTACCTGGCATTTTAGTAGTGATGGTTTAATAACTGTTCGGGAGAAATTACTGAATAGTGCAGAG
>JAUILM010000092.1 GCA_030432855.1 Bacteroidia bacterium | reverse complement strand
CCCAATGCAAGTATTCAGCAAAGCTCTATACCGAACCAATTCCTGGTTCCTCTAACATCAACAGAGTTTGAGGTGGGTATTGATCTGCGATTCCTGAACAATCGGTTGGGTATTGATTTGACATATTATAACCAAAAGACAACGGATGACATCCTACAGGCTGCCATTTCTCCCACCACTGGCTTTGATGCCACTACTATCAATATTGGAGAAATGCAGAATTCAGGTGTTGAAATGTTGTTAACGGGTACTCCCATCCGAAAAGGTGATTTCAACTGGGATGTTACTTTAAACATGGCATTGAATGATAATGAAGTGGTATCACTTGCTCCTGGTATCGAAAGTTTCCAAACAGGTGAACCCCGTACACGATCTGCCTTTACCAATAACATCGTGGGTCGGCCTTTTAGTACGATCACCGGTTTCACACAAGAAATGTTGAATGGACAGCCTGTCTTTGATCCAAATACAGGACAGCCTATCCGATCCAGTGAAACTTCGATCCTGGGTCAGGGTGTGCACAGATGGACAGGAGGTTTGACCAATAACTTTAGTTACAAGAATTTCTACACAGAGTTCTTGATTGACTTCAAGTTCGGTGGTGAGATCTATTCTGGTACGAATGCAAGCTTAGTGGGAGCCGGACTTCATAAAATGACAGTTGAGCCTACCAGTGGTTTAGGATTTGTGTCACAAGGTCGTGAGAGCTTAACCGTTACCGGTGTAGACCGAGAAGGAAATCCTGTGAATTTAACGTTGGATGAGACAGAGATTCCTGGTTTCTGGGGTTCTTACTCAGGATTGGCGGATCGATTCATGTATGATGCTTCTTTCATCAAATTACGTCAGGTGAGTCTTGGGTATCGTATTCCTTCCAAACTATTGGCGAATACGCCTGTTCAGGGCATCAGTCTTTCTTTTGTAGCAAGAAACTTGTTCCTGCTGCATAGTAAGCTGGAAAACGTAGATCCTGAGTCCACTTATAACAATACGAACAGTCAGGGACTGGATTATTATGGTGCGCCACAGACACGTACCTATGGTCTGAACCTAAAAGCAACATTCTAATCGTAAAATTTTGAAATCATTATGAAATATCTTAATCAATATATACTTCTAGGGTTGCTCTGTATGATTCCTCTGATTGGATGTGATACAGACGAACTTACAGATTTAAATATCAACCCTACCGCTGCCAACGAGCTTGACTGGAGATTTATCTTCACCACAGGTCAGGTACAAACGGCAGAAAACCGATACATCAATGGACGGGTTCACCTGAACCTGGCGTCCGGATTAATCCAGCATACTGCCACTATGCAAGTAGGTGGTGAAAGGGGATCTGGTGACAAGTACTTCCGACACCTGGACAGTTTCAACGGATTCCAGTTGTATTATACAAGAGGTGCTCTCAAGTCATTGGCTGAAGTAATTCGTCAAACCGGTCCAGATGGTGTGAATCCATCATGGACCAACCTACATCACATGGCGCAGGTACAATATGCCTACGTCATGCATTTGATGACAGACCTTCATGGTAATGTGCCTTATTCAGAAGCGAATAAAGGAATTGAAGGTATCTTCTTCCCTAAATACGATAGTCAACAGTCTATTTATATGGACATGCTGGCTAAGTTGGAAGCAGCTGCATCTGCCATCGGTAGTGGTCCCGATGAAGTAGGATCTGCTGACATTATCTACAACGGCGACTTTGCCAAGTGGAAAAAGCTAGCTAACTCACTGATGCTTCGATTGGCTATGCGTATCTCTAACGTCGATCCTTCCACAGCACAGAGCTTTGTCCAAAAGGCAATCTCAGGTGGTGTAATGGAAGACAACAGCGATATGGCGTGGTTGCCCATGGCATCTGGCCCTTCTCAGTGGTTTAACCAAAATGGTATCTCCCGTGCCTTGATTCCAGATGACTGGGGTGCAAACAACATGATGGGTAAGACACTGGTAGACTGGTTGCAGGAGCGTAACGATCCACGACTTCGTATCTGGTCCGTACGTGGTGTATGGGGAGGTCCTTACTTAACTGATCCTGCAGATCAGGTAGGTATGCCTAACGGATATGACTCAGAGACTATGAAAGAGTATCTGGGTAAAGATGCCGTAGATCGAGAACTCGATTTCTCCAGAATCAATCCAGCACTACTTGACGTTGATGATCCATGGATCATGATGACCGCAGCTGAAGTACAGTTCTTGTTAGCAGAAGCAGCTGTCAAAGGATGGCATACTGGTGATGCAACCGAGCACTACAATAAAGGTGTAAGACTCTCCATGCAACAGTGGACTCCATTTGATGAGTCATTTGTAGTCACTGACGACGAGGTAGATGCATACTTGGCTGCGAATGCATTTGATGGTTCACTGGAAATGATTGGTGAGCAGCACTGGGCGGCTAACTTCATGCAGTGGTACGAAGCATACAGCAACTGGAGAAGAACTGGGTTCCCAGAACTGACTCCAGTCGATTACATTGGAAATGTTTCCGGAGGTCAAATCTTCCGAAGAATAGAATACAACCAGGGTGAGGTTGCTAACAATCCAAACTTCCTGGATGGTAGTACTCAACCAGATGACGTGATGACACGTATGTGGTGGGATGTAAACTAAAAGATGATTTATCTCTTATGAGAAAAGCGGTGCTGGAAACAGCATCGCTTTTTTTTTGCCCCTTTGTGTAGTAGTAAAACCCGATTAATGCGTTAGACTTTCTTTTACGAGTCAATAACTACTGCAAATACGGGCACAAATCGCTAGCTATATAGCGGTTCAGATTACAATAACCCCCATTCTGTGACAAATTAAGGGAAAAATAACCCCCATTCTGTGACAACAACTAACAAAATAACCCCCATTTTGTAACAAAAACATACTAGAATAGCCCCTGTTTTATTACATTACATACTCAGCATCTCATTTGAAAGTTGAAAAGATCATGATTCCGCGGCATGCAATATCGTACCTAACCAGTTGGAAATCAAAGGCTGAACGTAAGCCACTTGTCATTAGAGGAGCAAGACAAGTGGGAAAGACTACCCTGGTTAAATCATTTGCTGAGACCTATGATCAATTTCTCTATTTCAATCTAGACCTGGAGGAAGACAGGTCAATATTTGATTCGGCCAAAAATATTAAGGACCTTATTCAAGTGCTCTTTCTCTCCAGGCAAAAAGTGGTTACTGAATCCAGTCTGATTTTTATTGATGAAATCCAGGAGTCTGGTAAAGCAATAAGGTTTCTAAGATATTTTCATGAAGAGTACCCTCAATTACATGTGATTGCAGCCGGATCACTTCTTGAGCATGCCTTAAAGGACCTTCGGAGCTTTCCGGTAGGTAGGGTGGAGTATCTAACTATCTATCCGTTGAACTTTAGGGAATTTTTGTTGGGTACTAACAAGCAAGAATCAGCAGATATACTGAATGAAGTACCCATACCTGACTTCGCTCACGAAGTGCTAAAGAATAGCTTCCATGAATATGCAATGATCGGTGGTATGCCGGAGGTTGTAAGGAATTACAATGAACACGGAGATCTCACACGACTACAATCAACTTACCAGTCTATTCTTCAAGGCTACATGGATGATGTTCCCCGATATGCCTCTACTCGAAATGAAGCACAGGTCATTCAGCACGTCCTTCAAAACGCACCTCAACATGCGGAGTCGAGGATTACTTTTCAAAACTTCGCCGGTTCAAGTTACCGTGCCAGGGAAGTTGGTGAAGCATTCAGATCATTGCAAAAAACCCGCCTACTCTATCTCCTATACCCTTCGACCCAGGTAATACCACCTCCAATTCCCAATAAGCGAAAGAAGCCCAGACTTCAATTTCTGGACACAGGACTGATGGTCAAAGCGCTCAACATATATCCCAAAATGCTAACCACAGATGATTTAAATCACTTGACAAGAGGAAGAATTGCACAGCACATCGTAGGACAGGAAATACAAGCTATTCATTACGAACCCTCCTACCTCAACATGTTTTGGACCAGAGAAACAAGTTCAGATGCAGAAGTTGACTTTTTGATTGAATATCAGAACATGTTAGTGCCCGTAGAAGTCAAATCCGGCAAAGCAGGTAGATTAAGATCGCTATATGAATTCATCGATCGCTGTCATCATGATATCGCAGTCCGGCTTTATGCTGGCAATTATCTTCAGCAAAGAGTTCGAACGCTAAAAGGCAAAGAATTCACGCTCATCAATTTGCCTTACTACCTTGCAGGTAAAATAGAGGCATATATTCAGAGAGCAACATCCTGACATAGCCATCCACCGATTCTATTCACTCAAGGCAGCAACTCATCACTTAGAACGGACGTTCTTTTTACAACACTTTTAATCCGCCTTAACTTTTCCTATTCTTACAGTTGTTATGAGTCGTAATATTATCATTGTACTTTCTATCCTACTGTTGCACAGTTGTATAGATGCCCCCGCTGATGCAGACCATCAGGCTCCTGATACTGCCAATACCCTCAACAAATTCTCCCTGAAAACGGAGAATGAAACGGGAGTATCATTCATAAATAATGTGCAGGATCAGGAGAACTTCAATATCCTAACCTACCGCAATTTCTACAATGGAGGAGGCGTAGCCATCGGTGACATAAACAATGATGGTCTCTCAGACCTCTATTTCACCTCCAATTTGGAGGAAAATCGGCTATATCTGAATAAAGGAGACTTCAAATTTGAAGACATCACAGAGGGTGCCGGGGTAGCTGGTACGAAGACCTGGAGTACCGGTGTGACCATGGTAGATATCAATGCTGATGGCTTCCTGGATATTTATGTTGCTAACTCCGGCGATGTAGAGGGCGACAATAAAGCCAATGAACTATTCATAAATAATGGAGATGGCACATTTACAGAAAGTGCGCAAGAGTATGGCCTGGACAATAGTGGATACTCAACACAAGCTATATTTTTTGATTATGACCTGGATGGTGACCTGGATTGTTACCTCCTTAACAACAGCTTCAAAGATCCCAGCAAGATCGAACTCTTTACCAGCATGCGGGACCATGTCGATGACCTGGGCGGTGACAAACTGTATCGCAACGAAGGATCGGGTAACTTTACGGACGTAACCGTTGAGGCCGGTATATACTCCAGTGAAATTGGTTTTGGCCTGGGCGCTGTCGTAGGCGATATCAATCATGATTTCTATCCCGACATATACATAAGTAATGACTTTTGGGAGCGTGATTACCTTTACATCAATCAGGGTGATGGTACCTTTAAAGAAGACCTGATTGATCGAATCGACTTCTGCTCCATATCCAGTATGGGTGGCGACATAGCAGATATAAATAATGACGGACACCTGGATATACTCTCCACGGATATGTTGGCAGGAGACAACTACCGGCTCAAGGCAATGTCTACGTTCGATCCCTACCATCTGGAAAACATAAAATACCGGGCAAACTATCATTATCAAATAGGCCAAAACTGCCTGCATCTCAATGATGGATCCGGCGATTTTCAGGAGATTGCCATGCTCAGTGGTGTTGCGGCCACCGATTGGAGCTGGGGCGCACTCTTTTTTGACTTCAATAATGATGGTTGGAAAGACCTGTTTGTAAGCAATGGCTTACAGAAAGATCTGATGTACATGGACTTTCGCGACTTTCTGGATGAAAATCAGATTCACCGTAAGATGGCAGAAAACCAGCCCCTGGACTTTGCATCTATGATCGGCCAGATGCCATCGAGCCCACTGGCGAACTATGCCTACATAAATTCCGGAGATCTACAGTTTAAAGACAAAGCAGAAGACCTGGGCCTGGCCACTCCCTCCTTTAGCAATGGATCCGCCTATGGTGATCTGGACAACGATGGTGACCTGGACCTGGTGATCAATAATGTCAATATGCCTGCATTCATTTATGAGAACAACGCCACAGAACTCCCCAACCACTTCCTGAAGGTCAAGTTTGAAGGACCTGAAAAAAATCCATTCGGTATTGGCGCAACAGTAAAAATAACCAGCGGGGGGCAAGAACAAGTTATGCAAAACTTCACTGCCCGGGGTTTTCAAAGTAGTGTAGAGCCCTACCTTTCCTTCGGCATCGGACAGCAAACATCTGTGTCCGAGATCAAAATTATTTGGCCGGACCTTAAACAGCAGACGATGACCCGTATAGATGCCGACCAGGTCATGACGGCGAGGTATGCAGACGCTAATGAAATGGCCGAACCCGATCAGCAATCCGAGGCTGCCTACCAGGAGGTAACGGCAGATGTAATACAAGGTGATGCCACCCACAGCGAAAACCTCTATAATGATTTTAATCATGAGGTCTTACTCACCGGTATGCTATCTACAGAAACTCCCAGACTGGTGGTGGGTGATGTCAATGGAGATAGTTATGAAGACCTGGTGATGCTCGGGTCACATGATGATCCTGACAAATTATTCCTGCAAACTTCAGATGGCAAATTTCAGCGAAAAGAAATAGATGCTTTTGAACAAACAAAAGCTTATGAGAGTACCTGTGGAGCCTTTCTTGACTTCGACTCCGATGGCGACCTGGATCTAATGTTAGGAAGTGGGGGCAACGAATATCAACGAGGTAATCAGTACTTTATCCTTCGTTATTTTGAAAATGATGGAATGGGAAATTTCACCGCGGATATAGAGCAGAATATCCCGCGTGTGATTGGTAATTTCTCAACCCTCGAGGTAGTAGATATAGACAATGACGGTGATCAGGACATGTTCCTGGGTGGACGAGCCGTACCGGGTAACTATGGATTGCCTGCCCGCAGTTTTCTCCTTTATAATGATAATGGTAGCTGGCGGGAGGACACACCAGAATCTTTGGCTGGTGTGGGGATGGTGACGGATGCTTCCTGGAGTGATTTGGATGGCGATAAAGATCCTGACCTGGTAGTCGTAGGTGACTGGATGGGCATACACACATATATCAATGATGGTGGAAAACTGACAGTACACAGGGCATTACTAGACACCAAAGGTTGGTGGAAGCGTATCGAGTCTGCTGACCTGGATGGGGATGGTGACATGGACTTCGTTGTGGGCAACTGGGGTCTGAATTCAAAGTTTCAGGCTTCTACCGACCGTCCTTTGACTATGCATGTCAATGATTTTGATGAAAACGGAAAGAGTGAATTCATCATCAACTGGTATGCACCGCTGGACGATCAGCCCTACCCTTTTGCCACAAAAATGGAACTCACCAAGCAGTTGCCCGGATTGCGTAAGCAGGTGCTTAAATATGAAGACTATGCCCAGCAAACTTACGAGTCTCTATTTGATCCTGCGCTCCGGCAGACCTCTTATGACTACGAAACAGAAATGCTGGAAAGCATTATCCTCTGGAATACTGAGGATGGATTGGAAGTGGAAACACTGCCCCTGGAGGCTCAGGTGGCACCTGTATTCGGGATTGCCGTGGAAGATTTTACCGGAGACGGTAATCAGGACATTTGGCTGGGTGGCAACTTCTTTGGTCTGAAACCGCAAGTGGGACGCATGCACGCGAACAAAGGCGTACTACTGCAGGGCAGTGGTAATCGATCCTTCCAGGCTATTCCCCATCTTAAAAGTGGTCTAAAAGTCGAAGGTGAGGTGCGCGATGCCAGAGTACTTAGTACCGAGGCAGGCAGAGTGCTCTTTGTCGCAAAAAACAATGATCAGCTTACGGCCTTTAGAAAGCAGAATGCATCTCTATAGGTAAAGAATTACATGTCATTTCGATATTTTTTGCTTTCCACAATATTCTTGGCCATTCTCATACATGATGCTCGATCGGAACAGTGTATTACCGTACCCTGGGACTCACTGACACAAGTAAGTTATTCCGAAATCTTTTTGGGAAGGTTAGACCACAAAAATGATGTTAATAATGAGATACATTACACTTTTGAAGTGCTCCATAAATGGAAAGGTAGTACTGCCAGATCTATTACAGTAATTGGAGTGCCATATCCTCTGCATTTTATCGTCGATAGAATCTATCTGATCACCGCTGATTTGAAAAGGTACAAGGGGAATCAAAGAATGAACAGGACCTTTCTGGAAACATCAGGTTGCGCACACAATCTGTCGATTATCGATGTACGATTCTCCAGCGCTGTGATCATTCTCAACCGGTTATTTCCCGAAAAGGTGAAACTGTCAGATATCGATCAAAGATCTATTTACAGGTATTCTATCCTATCATTAGTTTTCCTGGGACTGAGTATACACTTCATCAGGAGGTTCGGTTAAAGGGTATTTCATATTTTCCTACTTTAGGTAGCGTAATAATCTCATCATGGAGATCAAATCCATATTTATCATTATCCTGGACATCAGCGGGTATACTCGCTTTATCAGTCAGCATAAGATGGATCTCCTACATGCTGAAAGCATTATTACAGAGCTAATGGAGGCTATCATCGACGCCGTGAAGGCTCCAATTATTACCCATGAGATTCTGGGCGATGCAGTCACATTTTACGCTGAAAATACCGGTCCCCAGTTAGCGCAAGAGGTATATAATCAGGTACATCAGTATTTCCATGCCTTTTGGAATTGCGAGCGCAACCTGGTCAGTGAATGTACCATTTGCCACTGTCCTGCCTGTAGCAACGTGGGGCAGCTCAAACTAAAAGCAATTTTGCATGTGGGAGAAGCAGCTTTCACACAGGTGAAAGACATTCGAAAAATCTCTGGAAGTGAGGTAATCACCGCACATCGATTGTTGAAAAACTCGATCGAGTCCGACCAATATTTGCTCATGACCCGGGCATTTTACCAAATGATTGATGGAGAGGAATTAGAGCCGTCAGAGGAAGCATATGAGGGGTTAGGAACGATACCCGTATTCATTAAGAATCTGGATCCGGACAAGCCGATCAAGCGTAGCCCTCAAGGATTGCTGGCAAAAATCCGAAGACATCTCAAGACTAATTTGCACGCATATGGCCGTTTATTGGGATTGAAAAAAGCGAAGTCGTACCAAAATATGGCCTGATCACATTACAGGAGAAAGATCTCATATCACTTGTCGTCGGGAGGTCAGAATATTAGGCATAAAAAGCTTAATTTCAGCGCGTTAAACACCTAAACGGTTGATACTGCCAAGTACCCGTTTAAATCTGTAATTCAGATTTCAGTGAGCGATCAACACATGGAGCAGTACCATCGTTTAATATATGGAAACGGAGGTAAATGAATAATTCAAGAATAAAGCATAGACTGACAGGTACTGTCTGCCTGTCATTACTAAGTGTCTTCGCCCTGGGCCAGCAGACACTTTTTGAGATAAGGGATTCGGATCACACCGGTGTCACATTCAATAATGAACTGGCCGACACGCCCGAAGACAATATCATGATCTATTCCAATTTTTATGGGGGTGCTGGAGTCGGCCTGGGAGACCTCAATAATGATGGGCTGGTAGATCTCTACTTTGCCGGCAACCAGGTGGGCGATCAGATGTACCAGAACCTGGGCAACTTCGCTTTTAAAGACGTGACCTCTCGTGCAGGGATCAAGGACGATGGCAGCTGGTCATCGGGGGTGATCATGGCAGATGTCAATCGAGATGGCCTGTTGGATATTTACGTCACCAAAGAGCTTTATGACAATGCCCCCGAGCTCAGAAAGAATAAACTCTATATCAATCAGGGAGATTTCAAATTTAAAGACATGGCAGAAGAGTATGGGGTTGATGATGATGCCCGTACCCGTCATGCTACTTTCCTGGATTTTGACCGGGATGGAGATCTTGACCTGTTTCTCTGTAATCAACCGCCTAATACAGGCGACTATTCCCAATTTTATGGCACCGATCTGTCTTTAGAGGAATATAGCCTAAGGCTCTATCAGAATCAGGGAAACCGTTTTGTAGATATCACGGAGTCAAGTGGATTACTCCGGACGGGCTTCCCCAACAGCGTCACCGCCAGTGACCTGAACAATGATGGTTGGACTGACCTTTTTATTGCCAATGATTTTTGGATTGGAGACTGGCTATTTATCAACCAGGGTGATGGTACTTTCAAAGAGAAAAGCCATGAGAACCTGAACCATATCTCATTCAGTAGTATGGGAGTGGATGCGGCTGATCTCAACAACGATGCACTGCTGGACATAATGGTCGTGGACATGGTGGCCGAGGATAACTACCGTCTAAAAGCCAATATGAGCGGTATGAATCCCAGCGCATTTTGGAAAGTAGTCGATGATGGTGGCCATTACCAGTACATGTTTAACATGCTGCACTACAACTCGGGCGATGCTCAATTTC
The DNA here is from genome assembly GCA_030432855.1 of Bacteroidia bacterium. Lineage (GTDB taxonomy): Bacteria > Bacteroidota > Bacteroidia > Chitinophagales > Saprospiraceae > JABDMH01. The sequence continues at coordinate 1,387 of JAUILM010000092.1, read as the reverse complement.
ATGATATCGCCCAGATGGCTGGAGTAGCTTCCACGGACTGGAGTTGGTCCAATCTCATGGCTGATCTGGACAATGACGGATGGAAAGATATCTACGTGACAAATGGGCTACTGCGGGATATTCGAAATACTGATGCTTCAAAAAATGTGGCGAAACTAATTGAATCCACGGTGCATAAGTATATTCAGAAAAATCCAAATCCTGAAGGAATCTCGATTTGGGACATTGTAGACATTGATGACGTATTAGATTTAGTCCCTTCTCAGAAGTTATCCAATTACGTATTTAAGAATAATGGTGATCTGACCTTTTCAAAATGTATGGAAGATTGGGGACTTACTCAGGAAACTTTTTCAAATGGCTCGGCCTATGCGGACCTGGATAATGATGGTGATCTCGATCTGGTCATCAACAACATCAATGATCAAGCGGGTATTTATGAAAATCACACCAATACTCTGAAAGAAAATAATTTCCTGCGGATAAAGCTGCTTGCAGACTCCGATGGCGTACAATCCCTGGGTACCAAGATCTGGATACATAGTGATGGAGATATGCAATACATCGAAACCACCAATGTGCGGGGCATGTACAGTACGAGCGAACAAATCGCTCACTTTGGTACCGGTAAAAAAACGGTAATAGATACCGTAAGGATATTATGGCCCAATGACCATGAGCAGATCTTGCTGAATGTACAAACCAATCAGGTACTCGAGGTAGCTTCCAGTAATGCTATACCTGTAAAAAAATCGTCCCCTGGCATAGCTACCCTGTTGACTGAAGTGGATTTGGAAGGCCTCGACTATAAACATGCCGAAAATGATTATGATGACTATCAAAATCAGGTACTCTTACCGCATAAAATGTCCACACTTGGACCTTGCATTGCTTCCGGCGACCTGAATGGCGACGGCCTCGAAGACCTGGTAGCCGGAGGAGCTATCGGTCAGATCACAGCACTATACTACCAGACAGAAGAAGGGACCTTTGCCCTCCAGGTTTGCGATGCATTCGATGAAACAAAGGCTTCCGAGGACATGGGAATCAGTGTTCTTGACTATGATAATGACGGAGACCTGGACCTGTACATCGTCAGTGGTGGCAATGAATATCGTCCCGGCTCACAGCGATATCTCGACAGGCTATACGAAAATGATGGGACCGGGCGGTTTACAAGAAACATGGAGGCCTTGCCTTCCATCACCAGTAGTGGATCAAAAGTATATCCACATGATTTTGATCAGGATGGTTGGGTGGATCTGCTGGTCTGTGCGCACCACATCCCCTGGGCATACCCCGAACCCGCTTCCAGCACTCTACTAAAGAATAACGGAGGAAAATTTGAAGATGTAACATCCACACTGGCTCCACAACTAGAGAAGAT
>JAUILM010000934.1 GCA_030432855.1 Bacteroidia bacterium | reverse complement strand
GAACATGAGGGAGAAGGTAGTCTTACCAGATCCGCAAAATTACGCATGAATACATTTAGTTGCTCATTCCTTTCCTGAGCTATTTCAAGCCCTTCCCGATAATCCGGATCCCCCTGTGACGAGATATGACTAATTACGGATTCGATAATGGAATTTACAGGGCCTATGGTGTTATTTACTTCATGTGCCATCATGCGGATGACCTTACCGTACGATTCCTTCTCACTTTTCAATATCTCGCTTGTCAGGTCATGGATAATAAAATAGCGTCTATTAAATCCCATGTGTAAGAATGAAGAAGACTCCACCTTATATTTTCTGGCGCTACCGATAGTTACTACTTCGCTTTTATTTTCTTCCAAACTTAAGAATTCACTCCACTGAATTCCTTCTTTAGAAAGTTCATCCAGAAAAGCTTGCGCCGAAGGATTTACCGAACTCATTTTTTCATCAAAATTCAAAAGAATTATTCCCGTTGGTATTTTCTCAATTAATTTTTCCAAAAAGAAATGCTGCTCACTGTTTTTAACGCGCTCACTCCGCAGATGATCAATCATTTCGTTGTACGTTGATATGAGTTTATCCATTTCACGAGATCCCACAGGGAGATACTTCACCTGAAAATCCTCAGATTTAATGGCATCAACTCCTGCTGAGATAAACTGAACCGGCGCGATTAACTTTCTAAATAAAGTAAAAGAAAAGAACAAGGATATTACCAGGAATATTTCACCCAGTACAAATAAAACAGGATTTTCAAATAGCAGACGATACACAAGCAACGCCAGAACCCCATGCAACAGACCAATGGAAATCCAGTATCGCCATTTTAAACTCATAGAGGGATATTGTACTTTTCAATTCTCCGATAGAGTGAACTTCTGGTAAGTCCCAATGCTTTGGCCGCATCGGCTACTTTGTTATCATATTTCTGCAATGCCTTTAATACCATTTGTTTTTCCAGATCTTCGAGCGATATCGATCCAATTTCTGGTAAAAGAACGGTTGATTTTTTATCCAGATCCCGGTAATGTGTTTGCACCAAATCTAAACCAATTTCACCTCTAAGTGATAAGATAATACACTTTTCGATGAGATTTTTCAACTGACGAATATTTCCCTGAAACTGCTGTTGGGACAACCAACGCAATGCTTTCTTATCAATAGCGACCTCTTCCTTCTCATAAAGATCCTGGTATATATTGACAAAGTGCTGTGCCAGGAGTGGTATATCCCCTGGTCGGTCCCGAAGTGGAGGTAAGGTGATAGTCACCAAATTGAGACGATAAAAAAGATCTTCACGGAAATCCCCCAACATTACCATTTCCTCCAGATTCTTATTAGTGGCTGCGATGACACGGACATCAACCTTCATGGATTTTGAAGACCCTAAGGGTTCGAATGTAGATTCTTGCAGTACACGCAATAATTTAACCTGGGCATTTATATCTAAATCGCCAATTTCATCCAAAAAAATAGTCCCTGAATCTGCCATCTCAAAACGTCCGGTGCGATCCGTTGACGCATCGGTAAATGCTCCCTTCCTGTGACCAAATAATTCACTCTCAAATAACGAAGTACTAAGTCCACCCAGATTCACCTTAACAAACGGCCTTTTTTTCCTGCTACTGCTATAATGTAGTGCTTCAGCAATCACTTCCTTACCTGTCCCACTCTCTCCCAGTACCAGTACATTTGCCTTGGTATCAGCTACGGTCTTAATAGTCTCCAGTATTTCCAGTATCGCATCGTCCTCGCCGATGATATGCTCAAAATTAAACGACTGCTTTGGGCTCTCACGTTCTCTAAGTACCAGCAGTGTACGAATGGACTCCAGGAGATGTTTATTGTCCCAGGGTTTTGCAATAAAGTCTGCCGCACCTAACTTCATCCCTTCGACGGCAAGTTGTACAGTGGCCCACCCTGTCATCAGGATCACCGGGACTTGTTGATCCCTCTTTTTAATTTCCTTCAAGGCCTCCAACCCTTTTCTACCACTGGTTTCAATAGCAAAATTCATGTCGAGTAAAACCAAATCAATGGCATGCTGTAGCAGGATCTCGGTGATTTCACGTGGATGATTTACAACGATGGGTTCATACCCAGCTTTTGCGAGCAGTAGCTTCAGAGAGGCACACATTGCCCTATCATCGTCCACTACCAGAATTTTTCTATTCTTCA
>JAUILM010000933.1 GCA_030432855.1 Bacteroidia bacterium | reverse complement strand
ACTATCACTATCTATGATGTGACGGGTAGACAGTTACGTCAGATCCAGGGAGACTTTGCTCGAGGATATAATCAGGTGCAGTTCAGAAAAGAAGGTCTGCAAGCCTCAGGCATATTATTCTATCAGTTGAGAACCGCAGAGTATACTGAGGTGAAAAGGATGATGCCGGTGGATTGAGATTACCATTTGTAATCCATACTGCAAAGAAAATCAATAAATTTGCAGTATGGATTATATCGTCTTGTCCATTCCTGTATTCTTTATCCTGATAGGAGTAGAGTTGCTGATTGCAAAGCTAAGTAAGACTCGGCTATATCGATTTAATGATGCTGTAACAAATATCAGTTGTGGTATTACACAACAAATTACGGGTGTATTTGCCAAAACCATTTTGATTGTAGGATATATCTATATCTACGATCATTGGCGTCTATTTGAGATAAATGAAAATTGGCTCACCTGGATTTTGCTTTTTATTGGTGTGGACTTCTTCTACTATTGGTTTCATCGTTTGGCGCATGAGATCAGTTTGTTCTGGGGAACGCATATAGTCCATCACCAAAGTGAAGAGTACAATCTCTCGGTGGCTCTCCGACAATCTGCTTTTCAGGGTTTTGTTTCGATGGCATTTTATTTTCCTCTGGCGTTGGTGGGATTCAACCCCATATCGTTTGTTACTATTAGTGCCTTCCAAACATTGTATCAATTTTGGATTCATACGAAGGCGATAAAAAAAATGCCAGCATGGTTCGAATACATTTTCAATACGCCCTCACATCACAGAGTACATCATGGACGTAATCCGAAATATATTGACAAAAACCATGGAGGCACACTTATTATTTTTGATCGCATGTTTGGTACTTTCCAGGAAGAAGAGGAAGAAGTCATCTATGGCGTTACAAAGCCATTAGCCAGCTGGAATCCTGTCTGGGCCAATTTTGATTGGTATGCAGATATGTGGAATGATTTGAAAAAGCCCATGTCCTGGAAAGATCGGGTTCGTCTGCTTTTTAATAAACCCGGCTGGCTACCGGACCACCTGGGTGGATATCGGGCGCCACACGAGATAAAGAGGGAAGAAAATGAGATATATGACACAGACATCCCCAATGGTCTCAATTATTACATCCTTTTTCAGTATCTGGTTGTACTGGGGATTACTACAATCTTTTTATTTAATCTGGACAGTTTTCCGCGAGTGCAACAAGTCTTGATCGCAGGTTTTATCATAGTCTCGATCACTAATTTGGGTGGAATATTTGAAAGGAAAAACTGGGCTGTGATATTGGAATGGGGGAGATGGGTTTTTGTTGTGATGGCTGCTATTTATGCATTGACAAGGCTGTCTGTTGATCCCATTTATGTTGCTGTACTCCTCATACTGGTTTCCATCTCTCTATTTTGGTTCTCAAGGCATCGCAAAGTATTTCATTCCACTTCGATGTAGAATGACTTGTCTGAATACCGGGGGACTGTCGGTGAATTGATTTTGATTTCTTAATTTGGATAATCGTCTTGGTGAAATTCAGAAACTTCTTCTGAGTAAGTCTAGATTTTTGGATCTACAAAGTATGGTTAACAAATAGATGGAAAGAGAGAATGCCGTGCAAATGGCGAGTGCCAACTTGCGGTTTGGTGTCAATGCCACCTTCGAAATTGGAATGGATTTGGTCGATATGGGAGCTACGCGGGTAGTCGTATTTACTGATAAGAATCTGGTGGACTTACCTCCCGTACATAATGTATTGCAGGCACTTAGTGATGCCTCATTGGACTATATGATCTATGATCAGGTCAGGGTTGAACCCACGGACGTATCCATGAAGCATGCCATCCAATTTGCTCAGGAAGGTGACTTCGATGCCTTTGTCGCAGTCGGTGGTGGTTCTGTAATCGACACGGCGAAAGTTGCCAATCTATATACTACCTATCCGGATGATTTTTTCGCCTATATTAATGCACCTATTGGTCAGGGCAAACCTGTTCCGGGACCCGTAAAGCCTCTCATTGCCGTACCTACTACGGCTGGTACTGGAAGTGAAACAACGGGTGTGGCTATCATGGACCTGACGGACCGACATGCTAAGACAGGAATTGCACATCGCTATCTGAAACCTGTGTTGGGTGTCGTTGATCCAAAGAATACGGCCACCATGCCACCGAGCATAATAGCAGCCTC
>JAUILM010000091.1 GCA_030432855.1 Bacteroidia bacterium | reverse complement strand
GAACTGGAAGAACGGTTGGGCAATACGTTGAGCGTGGGTTCCATACAATCGGCATTGAAGCGCATGGAAGAAAAAGGCTTTCTCACTTCGACATTAGGTGAGGCTACAAAGAAACGTGGAGGAAAAAGAAAACGCATCTACAGTGCAACAACACAGGCCTTCCGAACCCTGGAGGAGCTGCGTGATCTTCGTAGCAATCTTTGGGATGCCTTTCCCAAACTTGCTTTCTCATGGATAGATAGTTAGGAGGCCCGACATACAAGGCCCACTTGTGACTTTACACAACTTCTTTTCTGCCGGGCCCCTGTTTCTTTATTTTAGGGGTACCGAGGAATTACTGTTTTGGAGGGGCGTCATGACCACGTCACTTATCGCACCATTAATATCACTCATGCAGAAATCATCCAGCCAAAATTGAGCATCCTCATCAGCCGCATAGAAATTAATCGCATTAAATTGCGTACCTCCAAACTCTGTGCGGGCGCTCCACGACAGCGGCCAGGTAGCCACTGATGTTGCATTGATTTCAAAAATCATCTGATTATTGGTAAAATCAAATACTAACCCGATTTTATTCCATTGCTCCTGTACATAATCAAACTGTACTTCCTGATCGCTGATATACATTGCACCCGATTGGTCAGCCATGAAATAAAATTGGGCTCCAAATTCTTCACCAGCAACCTCATTTTTTTGAACATTAAAATAAGCAGATGAATTCTGACGTACATACATATCCCATGATAGCCTATACTGACCTTCTGTAAATGATCCGGGTGAAAATAAAATATCCGGATTACTTACATCGTAGTAATTCATTTTAATGACCTTACCCCAATTGTAAGTTTGAAATTCTGCATGTCCCGAGTTGGAAGACCATTTGCTCCATTGCTCAGCCTGTAGAAAAGTCTCATCATCATAGGATTCGAAATCATCGCAGGCAACCAATACCAGATCCTCCGGGCAATTACAGTCCAGCACCACAGGTTCATCAGGGTCTGTACCCGTGCCAGGATACATAGCACCAATGAATTCGATATCTGTGGATGACAAGCGAGTATTGGAGGTGGGAGTCCAGGGGCCCAGTACAAGTGACCTTGGAATATAATAATGCATAATGGACAATGGATCATATTGAGAATAATTACTGGTAGCGGCACTGTACTTTCTAAATATATTAGCATCAACATCTGAGGCAGACCAGTCCTGCGTTCTTTCATAGTAGGCATACACGGCTTCACGATTCCAATTAATATCAGCCAGTGGATGCTGATGTTCATGTGAAAGACCTAGTGCATGGCCAAACTCATGCAGGGTAGTTCGACGAAATTCCGTATCGCTGGTATTATTATTAAACCAACCAAAGTTCATAGTGGCACGGGAGGAAGAAATGTAATTATTTGTTTTTCCCACATAGGACCATGACCCTGAAGAATTGTCAAAACTAATGCGAATATCACTGGGTTCACTATTCACGAACTCAAAGGTAATACCCGCATGTTGTGACCACACCTGGGCATATTGTTTTACCTTATTCCGGATATAACTCGAGCCGTCCAAAAATCGAACACGTAATACTTTTTTATCCCAAAAAAGCTGCTTATTACCAAAAGCTCTGGCGTGGTCCTCAGGATATAGTTCTGTACAAATCAGGAGATTTTCATCACTTTGAATTTCTGGATCTAAGACATCAGAAATCACATTTTCTTCTTTACTACAACTAATTAAGACTGCCAGAATAAGCAATAAAAGGGAGGAACGAATTGGTAGATGATTCATAATCTTTGATCAATATTCAGGTTATGTATCAGTCTACTATAATCACATTTTTATTATCTAACCGAGAAATGTCTCATTTATGTATTTTCAGGAAATTATTAACACTTATTTAATCAAAACAACAAATCAGAGTGCAGTGCCTACCACGACATTCCATGGCCTAATCCACCACTTGCTGATGAGGCCATTTTGGACATAAGGATCTTCCTCAACAAAGTTTGTAATGATGGATATTTCATTCACTTTAAAAACGATAGCGACACCATCAGCCGGTTCGTCAAAGGCGCCTCCCATGATAATTTCACCACGATCTACTGCTGCTTTCGCATTGGCCAGATGAACGGATCTGTAGGGTGCCCTCTTCTCCACGTAGTTTTCCACCGTTTCATAAAAAAGAATATAGTATTTCATGAGATATTTGTTTGGCTTGGAAAAGGTAAGAAAATGCCCAAACACAACCCCACTTGTCCAGTACACTGCACCAGGAGCACCTATCGCAGGAAGGTTAATCCTAAAAATAATCGCATCTTTAGCCGCTTAGGAGGCTGTTGAAATACCCAGCTCGCGCTGATAATTATTCTTAGATAAGTCTTATAATAAAATTCAGCCGTTCTCCTTGCGCCTGACTTCGTTGATCCTCTGCCTGGCAGGTCACCTATGCACCATAGCCGCTTCGGCGACGGGGCACCACGGCAGACAGGTCAGTTGGTTACCTACAGGTAGCCGCCTTCGATCTCGCCTTGTCAGGCACAACGATTTACGGCTGCAGCATCAACCTCGGTACTTCAACCGTCTCCTAGAGATAAGGGTCTCAAACTCAAAAGAATATCGATACATGGTGAAGAAGTTTTATCTGATAGTCCTACTACTTGGATGCATTATTATGACAGCCTCAGCACAAAGAAAATCAGCGTACCAACTATATACCAGTAAGGGGAAGAAAGTCACCTATGGTAAGATGTTAAAGAAGCTCCAAAAAGCAGATGTCATACTGTTTGGAGAGTTTCATAACAATCCTATCTGCCACTGGCTACAATGGGAACTGGCCGCCGATCTATCCGAAGAAGGATCTCTGACGATCGGTGCAGAAATGGTGGAAACAAATGATCAGGACGCCATAAACCAGTACCTCGCTGACGAACTGGACGAAGACGGTCTTGATTCGGTTGCAAAGTCTCTTTGGTCAAATCATAAGACTGATTATGCTCCAGTACTAAAGCTAGCCAAAGATCGTAATCTTTCATTTATTGCTTCTAATGTACCTAGAAAATATGCACGGCTCGTTTTCAAAGAAGGCTTTGAAGGACTAGATAATCTACCCGAAGCAGAGAAGAAATTGATGGCGTCACTTCCCATTGATTTTGACCCTGAGCTTCCAGGATATAAAAACATGCTGGAAATGATGGCTGGACATGGAGGAGAACACATCGCAAAGGCGCAGGCCCTGAAGGATGCGACTATGGCAGAGCGCATTGCCAACAACTTGCAAGCTGGAGTAAAATTTCTTCATCTCAATGGTACCTACCACAGTGAAAACTACGAAGGCATTCTATGGTACCTGCAGCGAGCCAGACCTGATCTAAAATATGCCACCATTGCCACCGTAACTGATTCTGATTTAACGCTCACAGAAGAAAATCAGGGACTTGCAGATTTCATATTGGTGGTAGACGACGAAATGACTCCAACGTACTAGAGACAACTACTGATTTGTTCAAAGAGATTGACGAGTTCCGGATAGTCATTAAAGAAAAAGAAGGATTCCCGGTTGCTGGATAGTTTTTGCATATGCCGGATGGATTCCTGCCGCACAAACTCCCGAAAGTCATTTCTGGACGGGTAAGTTTCTCCTGAATATAAACTGAAGACATGCACGGGATCCACCTTTTCCGTCGGATCTCCATCTTTAAGTCGCTCTATACTCACCAGATCCTGCTGAAAACCAAAGCCCCGGCTATGAGCATGCGGATCACCATCGGAGACTAGTACAAAGAACTTCTGTACGCTCTCTTGAGAAGCTCTCCTAAACTCTCTATTGGCCAGCTCGATTCCTGCATGGATGTCTGTGGCAAAGACACTCATGGGTATCCTCAACGCATCAATCGCCTGAATCAGGCTATCGGTATCCCCAGTCAGGGGAAGAATCAATTGTGCACCTCGATTAAAAGAGATTATCCCAATCTTAAGACTGTTTGGATGTAGTTCAAATCGACTTGTAATTGCGTACAAGACCGTTTGTACTTCGTCTATGAAAGCCCGCTCACTGGCCGAAAAATCCACGGCAATGATGATATCCATGGGACAATTAGGAAGAATACGCTCTGAATGCTGACCTTGGACAATGATGCTACAGATTGAGAATAAAACAATTGCAACATATTTTTGAAGGTTCAACATACAGTGATCTTTTAGGATGGAATGCAATTCACTTCCCCCTAATTTATTACACTTTCTTCAGAATTCCATAGTGTTTTGCAGGTGATTATGTTAAGGTCAAGGGCCAATTGGCTTACTTCTGCTTCTTTATTTGCCAGGCCGCTCCATCCAAATTAAAGTCGTACTTTTTTAGAATCTCTAAGCACTTTTCACTAAGATCTCTACTCAGTTCCTCTTGATTCAATCTCAGTATCCCCCCTTCCAAATCCCAATTCATATTTTGAAAATCACCGGAATACCCCTCTGCCTTCAGTAATTGGAGCAATTCCTTATGCATACTTTCCATGCGTAACTTATGTGCCTCACCCAATTTCTTGAGTTCCTTTTCGCGCTTTTTGAGCTGCTCCATCTTTACCTTCATCTCCTTTTCCTTCACCTTTTGTTGCTCTTCTATTGCATTCATTTTAGATTTGATCTCCTCAGCATGTACTTCTTGAGCTTCACGTAGGGATTCCTGAAGCTTCTGCATTTTGACCTGCATCATTTCCTGCTGCTGCTTTGCCTTTACGAGGCTTTCCTCTGCCATCTTAATCTCCATTTCCTGCAATTTTTCCATGGTTTGCCTAACAGCTTCCTCCCTTAACATTTTCTGTTGAAACTCCTGCTCCATTAGCTCTTTTTGTACCTTCTGCATTTTTAGCATGGTTTTCTCTATCTCCATTTCCTGAGCTATAGCTATCTGTTGCTGTAGCATCTGCTCTTTTCCAGCCATCATTTCTTCTTGCCACTTCATCATTTCTTCCTGATACTTTTCTAGATCACGCTGGAGTTCTTCACTAATTTCAGCACTAATGTAATCGCCGATGTTTGGCATCGAAGGAGGCACTGTATCTATATCAGGTTTCATTGAAATATCCGGCTCGGAGAAATCTTCTACCGTTTCCGAAAGTTCAACATCAGCAGGCACGGGCAAAGACATATTCGGTTCCGGTGATTCATCAACCAGCATCACTATTGTTGGCACTTCTTCACTTGATAATGATTTTTCTAAAGACTTGGTGTCACCAAACGAAATCACTGTGAAAGCTCCCACCAACAGCAGCGCTGTTACTACTCTGCCAATTTCTACTTTAAACTCATGATTTGATTTCATACAGATTCTTTTTATTCTCTTTAATAAGTGAAATTTATTATTGTCTTTTAGGGCAATCGCCAATCGGATTTGATGCCTGGACTCTTCCATTTTTAGTAGTGCCTTTGCATAATTATGTGGAGGCACATGCGATATGACAACATCGTCGCATCTATTTTCTCTTTCTTCATTGATTTTCTTCTTTAACCACCAGAACACAGGATGATAGAACAGAACTACCTCTGTAAACATCAACAGGATATTTGCTATAAAATCATTCCTTTTTATATGCGACAACTCATGCAGAATGACCGCCTCCAATTCTAATGGAGAAAGGTGCATCATAGCGCCTACAGGTAATAATATATAGGGTTTAATATGACCAACCACGAGAGGCACATCAATATGAAGAGATTCAAATATCCTTACATGTTTCGATAGACCTATTTTCATGCTGAGCTCATCACACAGATGCACAACATCTTCTCCGACCGCTGTGAGACCACTCCTGCGCAAACTAAGGGCCCAATAAAAATCCACGAGGAATTTTACCAGAAAAATAATGACACCAGCAAGCCAAAAGGTTGAGAGATAAACACCCCATTGCATCACATAATTGACCGAATCGGAGGAATTAAAAGAAGGAAACATCTGAGGATCGCCAACTGTCAATATATAAGAAGATGCAGCAAAAATGTCTCCTCCAAAAATCCGGGCACCACTTCCCAAAAAATAGAAGGTAAGCACAGCGGAAGATAACAAAGCAATCAATGCCAGGTTAAACAGGGAATACCTCAAGGATGCAGTCGAGCTTTTCAACTGTGACAAAATAATTTGTAATACAGTAAAAATCAGGGCTCCCTGCCAAAGAGAATGCACAAGGGTCATAGCCAGGCGGCTCAGAATATCGTAGTGATTTTGTAAGTATTCAAAGTACATTGTCCTCGTTTTCTAAATCATCTAAAAATGCACGAATCTCATCAAGCTCCTTTTGACTGGCCTTATGTTTACCAAGTACCTGCAGCACCAGTTTACTGGCAGAGCCTCTGAAACGACGATCTACCATTTCATCCAAAATTTTCTCAGTGTCTTCCTTCTCGGAAATAGTGGCTTTATAGACATGACTGACTCCATCCTCATTTCGATCCAGAAATCCTTTAGCGTGCATCATTTGCATCATCTTCAAAGTGGTGGTGTATCCAACTTTCTTTACACCCGGTGTTGCAATAAGGTCCTCATGTACATCTCGCACGGTCGAAGGACCAAGCTTCCAAAGTGCTTTTAAGATCAAATACTCTTTCTGGGTGGGATTGTGATCACTCATAGACCTACGAATTTTATCGTACCTTAAAGGTGTACGATTTTTTTCGTACCCGCAACACCTGCTGTCAGTTTTTAGAAATTTTAACACTTATAAAAGGATCCTGGGAGATCGTAGAGAGAGATAGAAATCCTCAATTTGAATTGAGATATAGGATATATGTCAATCAGGTCAGCATTCTCAAAAGTATATTCTGCGTCATTTTAATGACCCGCTCATCGGGACCCAGTCTTTTCTGATACCAGGTGCTGCGTTTGTAGCCCGGGGGACTGGACAAGCCATCTGCCCACCAGCAAGTCGAGGCATTAAACACAAAATTTTCCCTTGGACCTGGATATACAGTGACCATATATTCGCCCTCCTTATCTAACTTCTCATCGGGTTGGAGAAATCTCCGATTGTCGGTGGGTCCACCTGCAATAATCTGTAATCCATCGATCTCTGCGGGATCGCAATGAAATTCCCAACCAATCAGACCCGGAATTCGGTCTTCTGCCTGCATGCCAGTTCCCTCAAATATCCAGTGTCCTGGCTGCTTACAAATAAAATCAGCCCCACCTACCACAATATTGTGGCTATGCGCTCCAATCAACGTGTTTTCTCTGGGATTAAAGCGTCCATCCCGCTCAAATATAATATCAGGAGCACCATCAAGTCCTGGTTTTAATTTAATCTTACAAAAGACACTATTACCGGAGAAAAAAGCCACATTCAAGCCCTCTTGTATACATTTTTTTACGCCAGTGTACATTTCCTCAGTCCAATATTCATCATGACCGATGGAGAGAAAGCCTTTTGCCCGCATCAATTGTTCACATCGATAGTGGGTATCCCAGTTACCGATATAGGACACATCATATCCTTCTTTTTCCATCCAAAAAGCAAAGGGAAACTCTGTCAAAAACCATTCTCCACTGCCTAAGGTCAGATTCTGATCGACTAGTTGTGTATATTTTGCATAAGGTCTTCTGATCGAGACATCTACTCCCTCTCCAATATGCCAATCAATCTTGTCGGTACAATACAGTGAATTGTTGTGTGGCCATCGATTGTAGGCCTGCCAGGTCATGTCACTGCATTGAAATATATAATCACACATACGCTCATCCCGCACAATAAAAATACAGTAACTGTCATGTCTTCGATCATCCAGTGTGGTGAGTTTTGCCAAATAAACACCGCTTATCCAATCGTCAGGTATTGTGATTTGGTACGATGATTTCCATTGACATTCTATCACACGATTATGACCCGCTTCAGGAGTTACCTGCCGTTCACTTGGTAAACTGGGGGCACTGTGCATGAGGCGGCCTCCCTGCCCGCCATAGTATCCCATCCGGAAAACTTCCAGAGAAAAATCTGTCGCTGAATCTGTACTTACAAAGAAATCGATAGTGTCACCGGCCGCTACCGAACTATGTGAACAATATCCTTCTATGGGGAGAGACCGAAGTCCAAACATATGCCACAACTGATGTGGAGGAGAAACACTCGGATTTGAAAGCAACCAGGACCTGGTACCTTCTTTTCGATTTTCCGCAACAATAAGATTGTCTTGATACAATGCCTTTTTTGCCGAAGACCATACTGGGACCCCTATCATGGAAATAATGGACTGCATCCATGCTCTTCGACTAAAAATCATTGTTATTCTTGATTAGAAGGGTGAACCATTATTTCATAAATCCCATTTCCAATTTCCAGCTGGTGGTATTCTGCATCAATCTCCGTGTTTAGCTTTTGACCATTGACAGAAATTACAGGATTTTCAAATCCATGCGTAGGAATTTCGAGTACTGCTGATGTATTCGCCGGAATCTCAACCTTCCAAATTAATTGATCCGAATCTCGAGTGTAGTCGCTACGAACTACACCTCTCACGGACTGGTACGTACCACTTGCTGATTTAATTTGTTCTGTCAATTTAGGAGAAATAATCCATTTGTGACAGGCGACGGCATCTTCAGCTGGATTGATTCCGAGGACGCTCCGATAAAACCATTCGGATATGGATCCAAACATGGGATGATTGTGCGAAGGGCCGTTAGTACCTCCTCTCCAACTTTCCCAGAGTGTAGTGGCACCATTTGCCAACATATTTCTCCACCCGGGATAGTCAGGTTGATTGGTAAGTGTATATGCCAGATCGGATGTATTATTTTTTCTAAAAACATCCAACATCATTTTGGTACCAAAAATACCTGTACTCAGATGACCATCCCGTCGCTCGATAGAATCTGCCAATCTTGCCATTGCCTTCTCCTGCTGCCCCTCATCCAGTATATCGTACCACAATCCAACGGACTGGGCTGTTTGATTACAATTGGCAAAACAACCTGTCGACTGATCATACAGTTGATCCAGTATGGTAGTCTTTATTTTCCTGGATAATTGATCATAATATTCTACATCCTCAAATTCCTCCAAAGCACCGGCAATATTTTTTGCGCAGCGTACCATATGATAATAAAATAGTGAACTAGTGAGCGTGATGGGTTTTTCATTAAGTAAATTATGATCGCTAAGGCCGACATCAATTAAATGATCAGGTGCACTTTTTTCGAGAAATTCAATTAATCTTTGGGTATGCGGATACTGCTCACGCAAAATATCGATATCACCATAAAATCGATAGAGTAGTTCTTGTAAATAGGGATAGGCTAGCTGCCAGCCCACAGGTCCTGTCTCATCACCCAGGCCCCGATCATCGATTCCATTAAAGGGAGCACACTCGGTCATACCCCCTCCGGGTCGGGCATCATCTGCGAAATCACGAATGGTTTTGCGATAGAAATTAGCCATATCATAATTAAATATATAGGCCTCACCGGCGGTTACCATATCCCCCCCGTACCCAAATTTCTCTCGCGCCGGACAATCCGATTCAATACTAAAGACATTGCTGAGAAAAGTCCATTCAGTAATTTCCTGAATGCGATTAAAATCCTCATTGCTGCAATTAAATTCTCCGTCCTTCACCAGATCACTATTCAATCGAAGGCCGTAGATATCCTCTTTATTAATTGTGCCGGGATAGTCCCAAATCTGTACATATCGAAAGCCATGAAAGGTAAAATGATGTTGAAAAAATTCATTATCAAGACCTCCAGTTATGTAGATATCTTCCTGAAAAGCAGTCTCCGGCACACCAGGACCACCATTAATTCCACCCTTTTTGATTTGGGTCGTGACCGCGGTCATTCCATTGAGCGAACCATCAGGGTATAATAATTCGCCGTACCGAAGCTTGATCTCCTGACCTGCCTCCCCTTGCACCTTCATGTGAATCCAGCCGGCAAAGTTTTGTCCCAAATCGACAAGCTGAGAACCATCAGGTAAATCACGCACTGAAACTGCCTCGACGGTATCGGTAATTCGTATGGGAGGTTGTTGTTGGGGAATTAGCCGGCCGGATGGTGCATCAACTACATGGCAAGATGCCCAGTCAGAGTCATCGAAAGATACATGATTCCATGCCTCATCTTTTAATCGTCCATCCTGTCGCTCACCCAGATACACGTCATTATACAAAATCCAACTATCGCCATGCTTCCAGGTGTTATCTGTAGGAATTACCTCTTTTGACCCATCAGCATATGTCAAATGAAGTTCGGCAATGACCTTTGGTTGACCCACCGTCAGGATTTCTCTCAAATTCCAGCGGCCAAAATGACGAATGGGCATCGGATTGTACCATCCATTGCCCAGCATTACACTCATTACATTTGCACCTTGTTGAAGCTGTCCTGTCAAATCATACGAACTGTAAAGCGTGCGTTTGCCATAATTTGTCCATCCTGGGTCCAATACCGAAGATCCAATCTTTTGGCCATTGACGAAGGATTCATAGTAACCCAGACCACTGATAAATAGCCGGGCTTCCGTGGGTGTATCTTTTAGATCAAAGGACTTTCTTAGCAATGGTGAAGGATGATCTTCAAAATATGTTTGTGGTTGTTCAAAAGGTGTACTGTTGTCTGATATCCAGTCTGCCGTCCAATCAGGGCCGGTCTCCCACCAGTGTACATCGCTGTATTCAGAGAAGTTGCCATTTTGATCCCAAATCCTGACCTTCCAGTAATAGCGGGTGACGGGAGAAAGAGCCGGTCCCTCGTAAAGGGCTTGAATTGCATGTCCCGATGACTTTTTTCCACTATCCCAAAGCAGGTCTTCTCCACGCACTAACCTGGCGGAATCGAGACCCACTACAATCTGATAAGCTGACTGATAGTGATCTTCCTGATCTGAGACCATCCACCAGCTGAAAAAGGGTGCGTCTGTACTTAGCCCCAGAGGATGATCCATGTACTGGCATCGCAGCCGCTCTGGTGCTCTAACCTGATCCCTTGCTGAGCAAGATGTGAGCACTGTGAGCATCAACAATCCACAAAGCAATTTGCAATTATTCATTTATCTCCAAAGTTTTCTCCTCCAATATCAGGAGTCATTTCCAAAAAACTATTATGCAGTGTGCACAAACTATTCAAGGGTCCAGTAGCATCGGACTCTTAAAAAGATCGTAATTTGATGAATAATCTTCAGGCACTCTAGCAGTTCAAATCATCAATTGATCAGGAAATTTCACTTTGATGCCAAAAAACTTCAAAATCGTCCTTATTACAGCACTAGCATTGTTTGTAATCCTCATGTACCGAAAGTGGAATCAGGACCCTTGTAAACAACGAATCACCTATGCAAACATAGACCAGAAAATCGACCTGGATTCCCTGTTTCTTCCAGTCCATGAGCCCGAGTTAGATAAAATAAGGGAAGAATGGGATCGATTCGACAGTGACAGTGACAGTTCTAGGGTCGTTCTAAATCTGTCTATACACAATGGAAGAACTACCGATATTATTGAGCACACCGCAGAAGGTAAGAAGCACTACGGTGCCGTCATTCTACCCCGCACTCCTGCCAAAAAAGGTAAAATACCCATGCTGATGTGGGTAGAAGGATTGGATCAGTTTAACCCTCAAGTAGATATTCTAAAAGATTATGTAATTACTAATCTGCTGAAATCAATGCCTGATCATCTTCTGGTCATCCCCTCCTTTCGAGGGCAAAGTCTCCGGATAGGCAAACACACTTTTTGCTCTGATGGTTTTTTCGGAGATGCATTTGATGGTGCTACAGATGACGCTTTGCG
>JAUILM010000090.1 GCA_030432855.1 Bacteroidia bacterium | reverse complement strand
CCTGGGCCAACGAACTAGCAAAACAAGGATATGTAGTGCTTGTGCATGATGTCTTTACGTTCGGCAGCCGGAGAGTCATGTATCAGGATGTAGATGGCTTCGAGTGGGGACCCTTGTTGACTGACCGAACCGATGACAATCCGGAAGATCCTGATAATGTCCGGGCTTATAACACCTGGGCAGCTGAGCATGAGCACATCATGGCAAAGTCCCTCTTTAGTGCAGGTATGTGCTGGCCGGGCGTTTTTGTGGCTGAAGACCGGGCCGCCTTAGATATACTCTGTAGTCGGGATGATGTAGACACGGAACGCGTGGGATGCGTAGGGCTCTCCGGAGGTGGTTTGCGTACGGCCTACCTGGGAGGTTTGGATACGAGGATTAAGGCATCAGTCTGTGCCGGTTGGATGACGACATGGGCCGACCTGATTCTGAATAAGTGCTTCACACATACATGGATGGTTTACATCCCACTGATCTCGCGCTATCTTGCTTTTCCAGAAATCTATGGATTGCGGGCGCCCCTGCCTACCATGGTGCTAAATAATAATCATGACACCTTATTTACACTTTCGGAAATGCAAAGGGCAGATACCATACTGGGCGATGTGTTTGAAAAGGCCGGGGCCAGAGATCGATATGATTGTAGATTTTATGATGGTCCTCATAAGTTTAATAAGCAGATGCAGAAGGAAGCCTTCGAATGGCTGGATAAGTGGTTAGGGTAGTAGTATGGCTCTCAGCTTCCTATAAGAAATATGCAAGGACGCTTATGCAGATCTGGAAGCTGTTTTTTCCAGGACACTACAGATCGGGTCATGATAAATTCTGAACTCGCCGTGATATCACAGGCAATGCAAAGTTGTGTCTTTGGGTGCAGGATTTCGGTCAGTATCTCCAGGAGTTTCATATTTCGGTATGGTGTCTCCATGAAAATCTGCGTCTCTCCCCGAAGTGCTCGCTGTTCCAGGTTTTTCAATTCTGATTTAATGCGGTCTTTTTTGGGAGACAAGTAGCCATGAAAGGTGAATTGCTGGCCACTAAATCCCGATCCCATGAGCGCCAGCATAATAGCTGAAGGACCTGCCATGGGCACCACCGGTATACCTAAACGATGCGCCAGGGCAACTAAGGGAGCTCCGGGATCTGCGATCGTAGGACTGCCGGCATCAGATAGGAGGCAGATGTCGTGACCTGATTTTGCCGGCTCCAGAAAAAAACCATATTCCTCCGGAGGAGTGTGCTTGTTCATTTCACTGAAGATGCAGACATCAATGTCCTTGTCGCGCACCATGGCTTTGATATGTCGGCGGGCAGTTTTCAATGTCTCCACTATGAAATAAGTACAGTCTTTCACCTGCTCAATGACATAGCCGGGGATTGGATGTATGGCGTCAGGTCCAAGCGGTGTGGGGATAAGGTAGAGGGTGCCTGTCTTATTAGTGACCATTAAAAACAATTTAAAACCTGGATGATTCAGTAAATGTAGTTTGTAAAAATTACTTATGGTTAATTTGTAGCTTTGACCTCAGTTTCGGTAGCATGGCAGATCAAAATTTTACCACATACACCATTAAGATTCCTCAGTTTGAGGGACCTTTTGATCTGTTATTGTTTTTCATAGAACGCGACGAGCTGGATATTAATAATATTCCCATTGCTAAGATCACCGATGACTTCCTGGAATATATCCGCCATATGGAAGCACTCAATATCGATCTTGCCAGCGAATTCATTGTTGTGGCTGCGACACTAATGCGAATAAAAGCCAGAATGATCCTTCCCCGTAAGGTAGTAGATGAAGAAGGCAATGAGGTAGATCCGCGCGAAGAGCTAGTACAGAAGCTTCTGGAGTACAAACGGTATAAGGAAACCTTGTCTCAGTTCCGAGAAAAGGAGGAAGACCGGGCCAACAAGTTTGGAAGGGGAGGCACTACCAAAGAACTTAAGAAGATCGCTGAAACGGCGCTTGTCGACCTTGAGCTGGAGTCGATTACACTATTCAAGCTACTCAAGGCTTTCGAGCGGGTAATGGAGCAATTGAGTGAACGTAAAGTGGTTGCCCATACAATCGCGCGCTATGAATATACCATTCAGGACCAGCAAAGCTATCTGAAGTCCAAGGTGAGACGGGGAAGCAAGACAGCTTTTGAAGATATCTTCCTGGCCCTGGAAAATCGAATCCATGCCATCGTGACCTTTCTGGCTATGCTGGATTTGCTCAGCCAGCAGAAAATTGAGCTTGTGCAGGGTGAAGGTGTCAATCACTTTTGGCTTACGGTACCTGATCAGGTGGAGTCTCCCGATGATGAATCTGGAGAAGAAGAGTAATTACAGCAATCGATTCAGGCCTTTTCGTGCAATTTCCTGACGTTCGGTGTCGACTGAAAAAGATGTTTTAATATGCTTTTCACGACCAAATAGCAAGTCGTAAATGACCTCCTTTTCACTGGAGGTAAAAGTGGAAAATGTACGACGTAGAATGGGTAAGAAATTCATAAAAGTGTCATCGTCAAGGGAGCTCATCCATTGATCGACAATGTCACGGAGGGCCGATCTATGTATTAGAAGCCAGCCTCCACCATACAGAAAGCCTTCCAGCAGCAAGGCCGGGTAAAATGGATCCGCAATCGTAGAAAGATGGTATTCGATTTCCAGGTAGATTTGATCCACCTCCACCACTTCTTTGACCAGTAGGAAACGCAGTGCCATCCCCTTTACGATAGCATTACAGGGATTTTGGAAGGCAATTTTTTGGAGACACTCCATCCAGCGATTCAGAATGTCATCACGATCCATGAGTTGGATAGCATGGTGCAATTGGGAGATGGCTGTGAAGTAATGCTTGGATTGATCATCAGCCACCTGAATCACAGCTGCCGGTAGCAGGATGCAGATACGGGGCAGCAATTGATCCAGTAGTTCCTCTACGGAAGAGGTATTCAACTGGGGGGTATCTCCGTATCGAAGGGACCAGATCAGCGGAGGTGTGATCTGCATGAGCAACAGGACATCTTCTGATACATTGCCCAAATCCCGTATGCGATCACTTACGGGACCAATCAAATCCGGAAGGTCTGCATGCAGGACGGTATACAACACTTGTCCTAGCTGACTAAACTGAGATTCCTCATTGATCTTGTCCATCGTGTACTTATGACAGGCCTCCACTATGGTGTTGCCCCAAATACTGGCTTCAATAATCTTAATCTCGAAATCGGGAACCCATTGCAATTCCCAGTATTCATGGAAGTTTCCCAGCGGATTATGATCGGGTTCGAGTTCTACACCCCAGGGAATTTCCAGCAGAAACATGCGATGTAGTAGCCGACTTGCCAAAAGCTGTGTAGGCTTGCGGAGATCCAGATGCTTTTCAATCAGTGATTGATTTTTCCAGTCTTTCTGTAGTCTGGCTTTCTTGATCGCCGCTTCCAGATCCTTATATAAAGGTACCATGGGGATCTGATCGGATACTTTTCCAATGTTTTCGCCCTCCAATAGCTTGACACGCATCCTTTCGATAAGGCTCTCATCTCCCTGGCAAAAGGTGGTAGACATGGCGTCAAACAATTCGTTGATACCCGGACGGTTTCGGTTTCTGATGCGGGTAAGTTCCAACGTTAGTTTTGTCGCGTCGATTGTGTGCGCTGGAGAGACTGCATGTCCCAATGATTGTAGGATTTGAGAGGCCCGGCTCATCCATTTGGAGAGGGCCTTATCCGGATCCTCAAACAGGGCTTCATACCAATAAGGAGAAATCACTCCAGAACCATATCCGGTATGACGGGCAATGCGATTATAAGACCAGGGAACCCAGGTGCACGCGGTTTGGACTTTTTTATGACCCCTGATTAGCGCCTTGTCCTCCGCTGTCTTCTGCTGTTGCCAGATGGCCAGTGCTGGGCCGTGCCAGGCACCACATACTACAGCAATCTTTTGATATCCTTCCCGAATTGCTGACCTGATTTCATTTCTCATGAAAGCTTCGCGGACAGCATTTGATGATTTCTCATAAGAGGTCGCAGCCCGCATCTCCGTCATCATCTCCAGAATGGTATCAAAAATCGTAAATCCATCGTGGTCCTGCTCTATAAAACTGTCCCACCAGCGCTCGGGATCATCATAACCGGCGAGTGAAGCCATATAAGAGAAAGGATCATTGGTAAGGGCTTGCATTTTACCCGTCTTGATAGCCCCTTCAGGAAGTACAAACGAAATACCTTGTGGTAGATCAAAGAAACGGACATGCACATCATGCTTTTTCGCAAATTGCATGGCCTGCCATTCGGGAGAAAATGAAGTGAAGGGGTAATAAGCATACCTGGTCAGGTCATTTTTATCCCAGATCATGATCGCTACCGGAGGGATAAGCAGGTCTTGCATGACATAGGGTGTCAGCATCTGTGCATCCACCGGGCACTCGATCAGAATCAGATCCGGCTGCAGAGCATCTAATGCATTCAGCAGATTACGACTTGATCCTGCTCCGTGATGCCTGATGCCAAATATTCTGACTTCCTCACCCTTTGCCATCCAGTACCTCCTTGCACGATTTGTACAGACTGGACCAGCCTTTTCGGGACTTCATGACGGTTTCGAGATACTCTTGCAGGATCATTTGATCTTTGGTAGCATCCTTTACAACTGCACTGACTATACTTTCTGCAATGGGCTTATTTGCATCGTCGTATCCAAAATAATGAGCCATGGTCTGACTACTATTTACGGCTGATATTACTTCGGCTGTACTCAGGGTAGCGGTTGGGGATTTGATTTTTATGTCACCTTCTTCTGACTGCCCACTTCGCAGCTCCCTGAAGACAGTAATCAGTTTTTTGATATCTGCTTCCTTGATGACTTTTTTTGGAGCCGATGTGAATCCCTGCAGTTCTTTCACCCGATAGTTTACAATTTTCAGTTCTTCTTCAAGATCTACAGGAAGTGGCAGTCGCACAATATTGAATCGCCGCTGGAGTGCACTGGACAGATCGTGAACACCCTTATCCCGATCATTGGCAGTTGCGATCACGTTGAATCCATTCCTGGCCCTTATTTCCATGTTTAGCTCGGGTACAGGAAGACTTTTTTCGGATAAGACGGTAATTAAGGCATCCTGGATATCTGATGGAATTCGTGTCAGCTCTTCAATGCGTACCAGCTTACCTGCATTCATAGCACGAATAACGGGGCTCGATACCAGAGCTTCCTGACTGGGGCCCTCCTGAAGAAGTTTTGCATAGTTCCAGCCATAGCGTATGGCATCCTCTGATGTGCCGGAAGTACCTTGAATCATCAAGGATGAATCACCCATAATGGCAGCCGCCAGATGTTCAGATAGCCAGGACTTAGCGGTACCCGGAACACCAATCAGGAGAAGGGCACGATCAGTGAGTAATGTCGCAATGGCGAGCTCTACCAATCGTCGCTGGCCAAAGTATTTGGGCTCTATTGTGACTCCCTTCTTTGTCTTGCCTCCCATGATATAAGTCAAGACCTGCTGTGGAGACATTTGCCAGCTGGCTGGCTTTTCATCTTTGTCCTCTTTTATTAGTGCCTTTATCTCCTCTGCATATTGCTCTTCGGCGTGTAGTCGTATTACTTCCATACTCACATTACTATGTAATTAAAGATATCGATGCGTTGTTTTAATCTCTTTCGCATGGACCACAGATCTTTACCCAGACCTGAAAAATAGATGCTGTCCTCGGGCCACTCCTTCACCAGTGTGGAGTGTATCCGGGGATCCATTCTACCTCCTAATAGTTTTATCAGCGATTTAAGATGTTGCTTGTCCGTACGAGACATCCGTCTGGTTAGGGATAAAAGTACACGTTTGATGAGGAGCGTGGATACTTCCATGTTTAAAAAGTGCCGGCTATTGCTCAAGAGTTTATCTAACTGCTCCAGGGTCCAGGAGGTATGATCAGAAAGAAGGTCGTTGATAAGATCAAATAGACTATTTCGACCCAGACTCTGAAAAAGGGGAGTAAAGTCTACCGATACTGTATTTCCCTCCGGATAGTGACTAATCCATCGCCTAACCAGCGCCTCCTGCCATGATTTGGTACGATGATAAGCCGCACTTAAACTGATCACCTGGCAGATTCGATCGAGTGCTGGATCCAGTGTAAGTTGTTCACACAAAGAGGCCGGCGGAATGGTAAGGTGGCCAAATATGTCTTTTACAGGAGTAAGAGAAAGGGCTCTCAGGTATGGATTACTTATATATTCACCATGGATCTCAATGTCATCCAGGTGAAATAAATGAGCATCTCGTGAGACGTCCTGCAATGAAGTATGCTGAAGTTCGCCATCACTTTCTGTGAATGCCAGAGAGCTATACTTTTTAGCAATGGTGTAGAGTTGTTTTTGGTATTCCGGATCAATTTGCATTAGTATGTTCTGGCAGAGATCATATTCCTTGCCCTTGCTGGTGCTACTGAGTGATCGCACGAGTTCTAAATCTGTACTACGCGGGCTTTCGCAAATGATGGAGAGATACTTCTTTCGCTGTGCATTGTTTAGGTTTTGCACGAGTTTTTCACATTGTTCCGGATGTGTAGTCCTGGACGAATAGGCCAGTTTCTCTACTGTCTGTGATGAGAGTATCCACGTCTCATCGTTGGTCTGGAGCCGGTACCACCAGGTCCAATCATGCCTCAATTGACTTAACCATTGGGCACGGTGCTTCATTACATCCTTCAATAGGAGCCAGTCGGTGGGTTTGTTTGCAAAGTGATGTAATATGGCAGGAAGTACCAGGGGATGGAGATATTTCTTATGGGCTTTCAGGATGAGTAAGGCCTCCTGTATCGACTTCCAGTCCTTTGTGTCTAGGAGTCTGAGCAGAGACTGTCCCGCTTCATAGGTACAGTAAGGGAGTATATCGGACTCAGCGGGTGCAAAATCGGTGGTTTGAGCAACTGTGACTTCAGCTGCCGATCTTTCAATCTGAACAGCAGTCACTAATGCTTTCCAAAGACGGTTTTCGTCCGATTCATTTGCTGAATAGGGAACATCATTTTCTGAAAGCCATTGGTCCGTCTCGGGGGGTAATGTTTTGCCCCCGGTGCCGGAAAGTGCCAACCCGTACAGCTGAGAAAGAATGTCTCGATTAAGCATCGAACAAAGATATACAGGACTCAAGATTTTTCCCTCCCATCACATCGGGTAGTATGAGATCTGGGTGCCGCTCGAGGGAGTGCCTTTAGATTTAGGTCGGTGTGGTTTGTTTATTTATCAAAACGATTATCTTTGCAGCGATTTTCAAGATCCATCAAAAAAGTCAAGTAGATTTCTATGTCGAATATTGGTAGAGTTAAGCAGGTTATTGGTCCTGTTGTTGATGTCAGTTTTACTGACGAAGGTGCGGTATTACCCGAAATTTTAAGCGCACTCGAAATAGATCGTGGAAATGGTGAAACATTGGTTCTCGAGTGCCAACAGCATCTGGGAGAAGACAGTGTACGAACCATTGCTATGGATGCAACAGATGGTTTGACCCGTGGTACTGTAGTAAAGGATACTGGTCGACCCATTGCCATGCCTGTAGGTGTGAAAATTAGAGGCAGACTCTTTAATGTGGTAGGAGAAACTATTGATGGTATCGGGACCATTGAAAAAGACGACTCCAGCTACAGTATTCATAGAAATCCACCCACATATGAAGATCTTTCTACTGAGACGGAAGTACTCTTCACAGGTATCAAGGTCATTGATTTGATCGAACCTTACCAGAAAGGGGGTAAGATTGGACTGTTTGGTGGTGCCGGAGTAGGAAAAACGGTATTGATCCAGGAACTGATCAACAATATCGCCAAGGGATATGATGGTATATCTGTATTTGCAGGTGTTGGAGAGCGGACTCGTGAAGGGAACGACCTACTGAGAGAGATGCTGGAAGCAGGTATCATTACCTATGGTAAGGGATTCATGGAGTCGATGGAAGAAGGTGGATGGGATCTCAGCAAAGTGGATCTTAAGGAACTTGAAAAATCAAAAGCGACCTTCGTATTCGGACAGATGAATGAGCCTCCGGGTGCACGATCAAGAGTGGCCCTTTCCGGATTGACAATTGCGGAGTATTACCGTGACGGTGATCTAAGTGATCCTAACGGCGGTCGAGATATACTTTTCTTTATCGATAATATCTTCCGATTTACTCAGGCAGGTTCTGAGGTATCAGCCCTTTTGGGTCGGATGCCTTCAGCGGTGGGATATCAGCCTACACTGGCTACCGAGATGGGTGTGATGCAAGAGCGTATTACCTCTACCAAAAGAGGATCTATTACATCTGTACAGGCAGTATATGTACCTGCGGATGACTTGACAGATCCGGCACCTGCGACGACTTTTGCCCACCTGGATGCAACTACGGTACTAGACAGAAAACTGGCGGCATTGGGTATCTATCCGGCGATTGATCCTTTGAGCAGCTCCTCCAGAATCATGGAACGGTCTACATTGGGTGACGAACATTATGATACGGCGCAGCGAGTGATAGGAATTCTACAGCGATATAAGGAACTACAGGATATCATTGCTATCCTCGGTATGGAAGAATTGTCAGATGATGACAAACTGGTAGTACACCGAGCGCGTCGTGTGCAGCGATTTTTATCTCAGCCTTTCCACGTGGCAGAAGCATTTACAGGCCTTGCCGGAGTATTGGTACCTATCGAAGAAACGATTCGTGGATTTAATATGATCATGGACGGTGAGGTAGATGAATATCCAGAAGCCGCATTTAACCTGGTGGGTACTATTGACGATGCGATTGCCAAGGGTAAGAAACTGATTGCAGAAGCAGAAGGTAATTAAGACAAGATATGGTCATCAGCGTTTTATCACCAGATAAAGAAATATTTACCGGGGAGATTCAATCTGTGAAAGTCCCCGGTATCACCGGTCAATTTGAAATTCTTCAAAATCACGCCCCGATTGTCTCGGCTCTTACCGAGGGATCTGTTCGTATACGTAAGGCATCTGGTGAAGACCTTACGTTCAAGATTCATAAAGGATTTATCGAAGTATTGAGTAATGAAGTATCATTACTTGTACAGGGTGTTGAGGAGTAGTTCCCATTCCCCCAGGCAAGTCTTATCTCTTCGATTTGTCTGGAACCACCTCGGTTCTTGAACTCGGGCGAATTTCCACCGTCCCCCTCATATCAGATCAATTTATAGGGCGTTAATTCTATATGCGTTAAATCCAGTGTGATGTTAACTCAGGATTAAACTTTTTTAAGGCTTTGCCATTTAGTAGATGGAGATTTGTTTACTCAAACTTGCTAGAAGGTTAGTGACAATTAGCAGATAATTTCATGCTATTGGTCGAGAGATTGGCTAAACCGTGATGGAAAAGATGACGAAGAATGAATTGGTAAAGTCAGGTATTTTAGAACAGTATGTACTGGGCTTATGTACTAAAGAGGAAGAGGAACTTGTAGAGCGGATGGCAGCAGAGGATAATGACTTAAAACTACTGTTGCAGGAAATGAAAGGCACCGTTTCGCACTGCTGCAGCAAGCGGTTGGGCAAACACGAAGCTAAACACCGCGTCATGCGAAAGTCAACCGGCAAGGGAGAACATCTCAAGCTGGCACATAAATTAAAACATAAATCTTTTTGGGGTACAGCAGGGCCTCTCGTGGCGATTTTAGCTGGCATCGCTTTGGTATTTGCCATCATCCAAATGCGTGAAAAATCAGCTTTGCAGGAATCTCTGAGCGCAGAAACGAGTCAGAGTGCTAATCCGAGTTTGTCAGAAACCAGTCCATCTGTATCGCTGCTACTTGATAACGATAGTACAAGATATATTTCATTTGATACCCATGACAAAGATTTGCATGGTTTTGCCACCCTTATATGGAATGATCCACTCAACAGGGCCATGCTAAATATCATGCACTTACCTCCATTGTCTGACAACCTGCAATATCACATATGGTGCAATGACACTTCGGGTAAGACACTGCACGTGGGTCGGCTTCCTGCCAAAAATGACTATTGGATGGATCTTCCCTACGATCTGAAAATGTTGGAATTCAGGTTAGCTATCGACGCAGCTCACGATGATGTGACCGTACCGGGTGAAGATCAGATCGTAGCTACTGCCCGAATCAATTAAGAACCATTTCCTGCATTAAAGACTCAATATGCTCTACTTCGATCGGGATCTCGGCCATGAGATCTACCGGACCATCATCTGTGATGAGAATATTATTTTCCAAACGGATGCCTAGAGATTCCTCAGCAATGTAAATTCCTGGCTCACAAGTGAGAATCATGCCCGCTTGAAAGGGGCTATTTCGATCACTCAGGTCATGTACATCAAGACCCAAATGGTGGGCAACACCATGCATAAAAAACTGTCGATAGGCGGCATACTCCCCCTTTGCCTTTAGCTCCTTACGATCTATCAACCCCAATGAAACTAATTCGTGGCTGATCATTTGACCTACCTCCTTATTGAGTTCTTCGAGAGTCATGCCAGGTACCATCAGATCGATGGTCTGCTTTAGGACCCGGAGCACTGCCTGATAGACATTCCGCTGGCGGTCGGTGAATTTTCCATTCACTGGTATAGTTCTGGACAGATCGGCAGCATAGTGACCGTATTCAGCTCCAAAATCCAGGAGTAGCATATCCCCGTCTTCACAGATCTTATCATTCTTTATGTAGTGAAGAACGCAATTAGCTGCTCCACTGGCAACGATTGGATCGTAGGCATGACCTGAGCTCCCACTGGCAATGAACGTATGAATGATCTCAGCCTCTATTTCATATTCTTTCTTCCCGGGCTTTACCGCTTTCAATACACGATGGAAGGCTTTCGAAGTAATGCCGGCAGCATGGTTTATCAGTTCGATTTCAGGATGCGACTTAATCATTCTCAGGTATCTTAGGATCGGTTGAGATCGATGATACTTGTGAAATGGATATCGCTCTCTGATTTCTTTAGCAATTCGAATGTCCCTGGTTTGGATCTCTGCCTGTACACTCAGGTTTTCATTTTCATTCACGTAGATGCGCTTGGCCTGGTGGATGAGGTTTTGCTGAATCGAGGCAAGTTGCTCCAGCCACATGACTTTTTGGATGCCACTAATCTCTCTGGCCTCATTCTTGGTATACCGCTCACCTTCCCAGATACGACTTAGAGCATCTCCCTTCCTGATAAACAGGATTTCTTTGTGGTCCTCCTTAGATGCATCAGGATATAGTAATAGTACGGACTCTGGCTGATCAATCCCGGTGAGATAAAAGAAATCAGAGTTCTGCCGATAGGGAAAATATTGATCACCATTTCGGGGCATTTTATCGTTTGCCTGAAAGATGGCTAGCGAGTCGGACCGCATTTGACGGGCAAATCGCAATCGGTTTTGCACAAAGAGATTCGAATCAATTTTTTGAAAGCGCATACTTCAGTTTAAAATGAGTGTGTAAAATAAGGAAATAGACCTCACTCCCAGGAGACTATGCTCCATGATCTTAATTTCCTTCGCCTTGTTAAAATGAGGTAGTAATCAGTGGTGAATCAATATCCCAATTTTTGATCAACTTCTGCCAGGTCTTCCTGATCCAGATCGGGTATCCATTGACCAAGAATTTCCCGGGCTCTTTCGCGAACATCCTGGTTGACATATCCCGCAATGCTGACCAGACCAAAAAGTAAGACTCCCAGATCATCTGTGAATCCCAAAAAAGGAGACAAGTCAGGAATCGCGTCGACAGGCGCCAGCAAATAAGCTAAGGCCCCAAGCACTATCCTTTTCGCCCACTTGGGGGTTTCTTTTCGTTTA
>JAUILM010000089.1 GCA_030432855.1 Bacteroidia bacterium | reverse complement strand
ATGGAATTAAACAGCATGTGATAAACTCTTCTGCTTATCTTTTTTCGATGTCAGGTAAGTTTCCTGAAGGTAGTTTATCAGGAAGGCGGTTACGTCAATTTTTTCTGCTAACATTTTTCTCCTTCTTTGCTGAAGCACTTCTGTTGGAGTGTGCAGAATCTTTTGTGTGCTGGCAACGATATCTTTGCCAGTTATGTCTTTTAGAAGTCCATATCTTTCAAGATCCGTGCAATAGCTCACTTTTATAGAATTTACATACGCAGATGGCGTACCGAGAACTGCCGCTTCAGCTGCTATCGTGGCTCCTTCACTTATGACAATACGTGCACAGCTAAGCAGATCGTGTAGTAGGGGAGGTTGTATTCTCAGTTGGTATTTCTCTAGGTCTGTGGGTAACTCTACTTCGGCTGAGATATAGACATCCATTTTCTCATTGAGGTATTTGACCAGAGCATACTTTTCATTATTGTCCAGTCCTTTTTGCCCCCGGTCATGTGTTGCATTCCAGGAAATAAATCGCAACAATGCGTAGGGCTTATTCACATCTATTCCTGCATTCTTTAAGGAATCTGCACAGGGTGAAAATCTGTTGGGGTGTAGATACGCAAGCTCGTGGTATCCGTTATACCTCTTTTGTTTTGGTCCAAGATTTTTATCAAAAATATCCGAAGTTAGAATTGTGTCAGTGAAGGGTCGATACAATCTGATTTGTTCCATGTTGCCACTGTCTTCCATACTCATATGTGGTTTTCCCAGGACTGCAGCTGTATGAGCTGCGTAGATGGATCCATGACTTAAAAAGACATCGGGTCTAAACTGTAGAGCTGTCTTCAGCATCAGAGTATCAAATTTTACCAGTCCCCAGATCTTTCCACGTAACGTTTTATAGTGCTTGCCAAAGCATACATAATCAAACGCTTCATGTTCCAATAGCGCTAACTCGCATTCTTTATCTCTTACGGTAAATAGCACTTTGTCACCATCATTTATAAAGTAGTGTGCCAGATGCTTAAAAAGGTGTACATGGCCAGGGTGTCCGATATCAATCAGTATGCGGTTCATGCTATTTTTTGATATATTTTCAGTCCCACTTTTCCAAATTCGAAGAGAGGCCGATTTAAGACGTATTGATATCTTCCATAGCATACTTGCTCCCCACCAAATCGTTCTTTGAAGGTTCTGACTCCATAATCAGCTTCGGGACTGCCAGCTCCCATGAAGTCAAAGTACTCCAATCCGTTTTCAATAGCCCATTCTATGGGCGCCCAGGTAGCCAGAACTGAAGGAAATATGCCTTTGTGTTCTCCGTCTTTGCCACACACATACCATTCGTAAATAGTGTTTTTGTGGATAGGGCAAACAATACCCCCGATTACTTCATCCTCTTTTTTGACCAAAAAGAATTTTGTGTCTTTTGATTTCCAAAATTCTAAGAAAAGATCTTGAGAAGGAATGGGTTTCTTGACTTTCGTTTTATAGAGATCTTCCAGTATGGCATAAAACGCTATGACCTCCTGCTCAGTTGCAGCTTCAACAATCGAAGCACCGTTTTTTAAAGAGGTTTTTATCTGACGAAACCTGCTTTTACTCACACGTTTCTTTACGGCCGCTAGTTCATCAGTTCTTACCAGGTAATTTAGGTGATCACGATATATGAAACCATTTTCTTCAAAAATAGCCTGGTGGTTAGAGGGATCTGCCATGTTGCGAAATTCAATGTAGATCGCTTTTCCATTACCATATGATTTTAAAGCTTCCAGCAATTTACTGCAGACCTCCTGGTTGTCTAATGATTCAGATGTGAGTGGGCCGCCCCAGACAATTAGCCTACGTGACATCCACGATTTTATTCCGGAACCATTACTTTGTATTACTCCCAAAAGAGATCCTACAATTTCATTATTCTTTTGAGCAATTATAAGCACTGGCTGAAAACCTGGAGCACCAAGAGTAAGGTGATAAAAGGCCAGCGATTGAAAATAGTTCGACTCCGGGACGCTCTCTATGAACGACTTGAGAGCCACTTGAATGTTATCCTGCAGCGGCTGCTGTTCTGATATTATCTCGATGTTCATGTTTTCGTTCTTCTTTTTTAGTACCAGATGACCGGAGTGATTGGATGAGCCCCCATAAGCCTGCAGCTCTCACTACAAATTCATCCTGGTTTGCTGTGTCGTTTGTGCTAAGCCTTCTCAATGTATATGGATTAGAATCCAGGGTATTATATCCAGGTGCCACAGTGAGAGCACAGCGATAGCCGGCTCCTTTTACTATTTCAATTTCCCGTTGAGAATAATCGCCATTGGGGTAGGCAATAGCATTAATCCTGAGCTTGTATTTTTGTTCTAGGTCTACTTTTGATTGTGTGATTTCATAGGTGCTTTCACTATGAGTACATCGGTCAAGACATGGATGGTAAACAGTATGGCTTTGAAAATTTACCCAGGTTGCCATTTGATCAATTTCTTTGGAGCTCAATGATTGTCGCTGCGCATACTCTTTTTCCTGATCAAATCCCTCATCTGCGAGTCTCCTAAGTCTTTCCTTATTGGGCAATGATTTTAGCAGGTCCTTGTTTTTAGAATTTTCGCTGTCGAGAAACCAATAGTGCCTGTTTGTGTTTACGATTCCGCTACAGAGAAATATGGTGATAGGTACTTGCAACTGCGAGACTATTGGCAGTAGTTTGTAGTTGCCCAGATGTCCATCATCGAATGTTATGACAAGCGATTTAGGGGGTAGTAATTTATCTCCCTCTATGCTATTTATGAAATCATTTAAGTCAATGATATTGTAATGCTTTCTTAGATATCTGAATTGTTCATCTACAGATTGGACATCCGGGTCATGGTACATCAATACAGTTACCTTGTTCCTTTGGAAAAATTCTCTGAGTAGGAAGGGTATCCCAGAGTACCTTAACATCTTAAAGACTATCTTTCTTAACACCGCAGGGTTACTTCTTAGGCATCAATAAATTTTTGATACCATTTTTCTAAATGCACGAACTTCCAGATTTGCTTTCCAAAATTTCCCTCTCGATTCAGATGACGTCCATAAAGATCCTGAACCTTAGATGCGTGAATGATCGGTCTGGAAGTGAATCGGTCGTCCGTAATAATATCTCCGATGAACTTCTGAAATTTGGTCGTCCTGAACCACTCGTCTTTCGGTGAGTCAAATCCCATTTTATCGACTCGGGTTCTGATAGGTTCAGGCAGAGTATTCTTCATTGCCTGCCGAAGAATGTGCTTGGTTGATCCACTATTTATGATTCGTTCTTCAGGAAGAGAAAGGGTTCTTTCTACGAGATTATGATCAAGAAAAGGTACCCTCGCTTCTAATGAAAAGTACATTGAATTTCTGTCCTCCCATTTTAGTAGGTGTTCAAGTTTGTACTCAAAGTGATTTATCAGAGCCTCTGTTAGAGTGCTGGAACCATAAAACTCACTGGCAATCGCAGAGCTCTCAGCAGCATGACCATTGAAGTATTCAGTGTTTATGTATCCAAATTCTTTACTTCTGACATCACGTCTCATTTTAGGGGAAAGCATGAAGAATAAAAAGCTCTTTATCCCCAGAGTCGATCTGTGTGCGTATAGGTATTTGGTGAGTTCCGATGATAATGTTCTGATTTTCCCCTTACGTAGCAAGCTTTTAAAGTAGAAACCAAAGAAGTATTCATAACCGGCGAGACATTCATCTGCTCCCTGACCGTCCAGAGTGACGGTCACATGGTCCTTTGCCAGCGACATTACTTTGTACTGCGCATATGGCCCACCATCCGGTACAGGCTCTCCATGTGCTTCAACGAAGGTGTCAAAATCCTCAAGTAGAGAATGCTCCGTCGGAATAATGGAATACATATTGGAGAGCTCCGATTTAAAGAGATTGATGAATTTTGATTCGTCTCCGGTCTTGTTCACACCATAGACAGCTGAGAACGTATTTAAATCATATTTCTGAAAGTGTTTTACCAAACTGGATACGATACTGGAGGAATCCAGTCCGCCACTCAGACAGACTCCGATCGGTACATCACTTCTAAGTCTTAGTTTTAGTGACTCTCTGAACGCTTCAGCAAATTCCTCTGCTGATGCAAATGGATCTTTAATCTCCTTCCTTAGATCATACCACTTTGAGATGACCATCTTTTGCTGGCTGGGCCGATTTGGATCAATGGATAGTTTGAAACAATGGCCATGTTTTAATTTCACCACCTCATTAAAGAAAGTACGGGCTGTCTGATCTGTTCTATTATATGTCAAGAACTCAAATACAGAATGTTCATCTGCTGTAGGTTTGGCAGTGAGCGTACTTAATATAGGCTTAATTTCAGAAGCAAAAACAAAATTGTCTTCTGATAAGTGATAGTAGAATGGCTTAATGCCAAAACGGTCTCTTGCTCCAAAGATTGACTTTTCACGACGGTCATAAATCACAAAAGCAAACATACCATTCAGTCGGTGCAGCATTTCCTCTTTCCATTCGATGAAAGCGGTAAGAAGAACCTCGGTATCTGTATTGGATTTGAAGGTATAACCCTTCTTCAGAAGCTCTGACCGGAGTTCTATGTAGTTGTAGATCTCCCCGTTGAATATAATGACGTATCGCTCATCCCGGGAAAACATAGGTTGATGACCCAGAGGTGAGAGATCGAGAATGCTGAGTCGTACAAAGCCTAATCCGATGCCCCCCTCGCAGAACATACCCTCATCATCCGGACCTCGGTGCTTGATGATTTGCATCATTTTTTGCAAGAGGACGGGTCTCACATGAGTGCCGTCAAAGTTTACAATTCCTGAAATTCCACACATGATGTTAGATGGTTAAAACTTGTCTATTATCTAGGAGGGAGTGATATAGTTCGATAATGCGGTCTGCGGTAGACTTTGCGTCCAGGCCCAAGTAGTAGAGTTGATCTCTACCCGTAGTTGATCGATGCTCCTTAGCAAAAATGAGAGCCTTCCCGACTTTTTGACTAAAGTCCTCAACACTATGATCAGAGACATAGCAACCTTTCAGACCTTCAAGTAGCCAGGCAACATCACCGACATTGGTCGCTACTATGGGTTTGTTGCAAGCCATTGCTTCTTTGACAACATTGGGTGAGCCTTCACTAAAGGAACAAAGACTCACTATATCTGATACCAAGAGATACTGAACCACCTGATCGTGAGGCACATCAAATACGTTTAGTAGCTCGACGTCGTTGAGGTTCAATTGTCTTAGGGAGGATTTTAATAGTTGTATATTCTTATTCTTATCATGAGGACTTCCGAGGAATAGTACATGCCTTACGTCTTCAGATAGTCCCATTGATTTCTTCGAAACTTCTGGCTGTGTATTAAATTGCTCCATTCGTACTCCATTGGGAATGATTACAGATCGATCCTTGCGGTATACCACCTTTTCAATGTTAGGTGATTTCGAAATAATAAGAGACACAAAGGGCTGTACAAGGAGTGTAAGATAACTTAACATCCTGCTCTTTAGGGTCAGGCGATTTTTGCCAGTGGGTGTACCAACAGCATCAGCGCCCATCAAAGACAAGACAATCGGAAGTCCGGAAAAGGAGAGAACAGCTACCCACCCACAGAGTGAATAGTGTGCATGCAGAATATCATAGTTTTGTGATTTAACATGTTTTCGTAGCGGGCCAATATTCTTTAGGTAATTTATCAAGCCCTTACCCTTGATGGTGTAATAGTCAATATTGACTCCCGAATTCTGTAATGATTCGCCTTGTGATTTGATAAAGGGAGCGATATCGTACCTGTCATCGTTGCCGCTGGATATAAAAAGCACATTCATATGATTGCCTCCGGAGTTTTCGTTTCTAGCATATTTATAAAGTGATCCAGTCGCAGGTCAAAGGATTCATGACCATTAAAATTCCCGGGTTCAAAAATCCATTCTCCAGCTTCGAAACAATATCTTCCAGCAACACCATCGATTAGCATTTGATAGGGATCTGACTGTCCAAAGATGCACTGCATTTCATTTACAAGATACCGTCCATCTTCAGTGGCAAATATGTCGATCGCCTGGGACCACAGATGTTTTTCGAGCATTATATTGCGACAGAAATCCAGTAATCCCAGCGGTGGATTTTCATATCCCTTTAGAAGTGTTCCGCTGGCTTTTTCCTTCTTTACTAACTTTTTATGAGCAAAATATGAATCGCCAATGCACACACATCTCCATTCAAAGGTATGCGGAATATATTCCTGCAGAATAATAAAGTCCTTTTGAATTTCTGATTTCTCAGTCTTGTACTGTTGCAGTTTTGCCTGTAGGGATTTTGGATCTAGTAATTTGTTTATAGCTCTCTTTAGGATGCCCTTTTTCTTCCAGTTTGGACCAATGTCCCTGGGGGCACCGTGTTTGAAACTTTCATGCACATAGCGTGATTGTGAGGCTTTGTCTTTTAATATTTTAATGCCACGCCCGGATGCACCAATATTTGTTTTTCCTACTAATGGAGCGTTATAGTGAGATATAAATTCCAACGCTTCTTTTTGCTGATAGAAAACATAGGTTTCTGGATGGGGTATTTGATTAGCCTGTAGCCAGTATGCTAAATAGCGTTTATTCTCATAAATTTTGGTTTCAAGGAGTGAGGGATATATGGGGATTTGTAAATCGTTATGTAATACATCTAACCGCTCATCATACATGTTTTTTTGCGCCATGGTGAGATTGGGTGGATTGGTAAGAAGACCATCAAAGTTTTGAGACATGATTTGTTCAAGCCAGGTAGCACTTGACAAATCGATAAGAACTGCATCCACAAGGTCAGACTGCTCCCTACAGGCAGCTATCCATTGATCAATGTGTTCATCGTAATGTGCTACTGCCAGGATTCCCAGTTTGATTTTTCGCATGATCAAAACAATTTGATGTTTCCAATTTTTAGTTTGCTCTTGGCTAGTGAAGCAGCTTTGCGGATCTGCTCATTGGACCGGTATTTCGCGTCCAGGTAGGCTCTTACTCTCAGCGGTAGATTTTGATTGTGCGACAGATAAATCTTTGTCAGGTGAATAGATTCAGTCGCAAAAGAGTACTTGTAGTTGTCCTTTCCGTCGCCAAAATTTATTTTGCGGATTCCCTGATCCATCAACCATTTACCGATCAGATTTATTAACACATTGCCCAGACTATGTTTTTTATATGCCGGATCAAAAGATTGCAGATGCCCTATAAATGAGTCCCGGCTTAAGAGACCAGCACTCAGTGCAATTCTTTGACCGTCTTGTACAATGGCAAAACGAACCAGGGTTTTATCCTCAGCCCAGGCAGTAAGAAATCGCATGATGCCTGCCTGTTCTTTTAGACAAGTATATTTTGATGGGGTGGGCGAATCCTTCCAGCGTTTTATATGATTGCTGCAGTAGGCATCACACCAGGCTTCAAGATTACTTTTGTCCGTCAGGATTTCCACATGAGTATTTGGCATTCTTAGTAATCTATTGCGTTTGTAGCGTACATTCTTGGAGCGGTTCATCTCCTGAAAGAGAAGCTCTGGAGATTCGCATTCTAGAATGGGACACAGAGAATAGGGAACAAAACGCACAAACATATCGATATTGGAAAGTAGGTCTCTTAGTTCTTCGTTGTAGGAGCTTTCTTCCAGGTGCTTATTGAATAGAAGGGAAATTTTCTCGTCTTTAATTACTTCCAGAAATCCCTCGATGGATTTCCTGATTTCATACCGTTGCGTGTCTCGTCTGAATACAAATGTGTTGTAATCCGATTTAACATCACTTAAGAACCTGAAGAGTTTTCCATCCTCCTGGAGGACGACAGCTCCAATCATTAGTTCTCCTTTTTTGAATTGAAAGGCTATTGTTTGACCATCAATATAATCCGATAGGTCCTTTAAATAGGATGGACTTTGAAATGGAGATCTACAGGAGCTATCATGCCATAATTCGGCATAGAGGTCCCAGAACTCTTTGTCAGGTTTTGAAAAAATAGTCTTGATCACTTGCTGATCCTTACAGGATCCAGGCGGTTCGGTAGATTTAGTAAGGTGAACCAGCGGTTTAGTTTCCGTGTCCATTTATTGGTTTCGTATTAAAAAGCGGTTGGAAAGTCAGTGGTTACTACGGTACTATGTGTTTACTAATAATTGAGATTTTGCCTCCTTTATATTTTTAGCATTTGCCCAGCCCATTTGCAGGGACATTTTTTGAATTTGAGCTATCATGTTAGATTCTGAAGTCATTTCCTTTTCTCGCAGTACGTCAATATTTCCGACAGTTTCTACAATGAGTGCCTTTAATTCTGCCATACAGGTATCGAGCAAATAGCCTAAATTATTCTCATCCGTTTCTGATGATAGTATTTTTCGTAGAGCAACGGCCTTGATGATATTTAGTAAACCAGTAAGGCTATGGAGGTCTCTGGGGGAGTAACCTTTGCTGGTTTTTGCGCGGTACAATTTATTATCGGTTCTTTTAAGTAATGCGGCATAAAACTCCTGGCCTTTCATTCGCTTTAGTTTAGACTTCTCAAATAATGAGGAGTGTATTCCCGACCATCGAGTTTTATTCAGTGATAAGATGAAAGGATAGTCCAGATATGGAGTCCTGTTTGTCAGGTAATGAGATTGCATCACCAATTCGGGACCAAAGTACTTTCTGAAGATTTCTTGTGTGGCATAGTGATAGAAAGTATGATTTTTGTTGGAGTAATTATGTCGGTGGAGATAGTCTTTTATCATACCGATGATCTCATCACATACCTGTTTCCTTCGCTTTAACGGTAGCGTCGTTGCTTTATCAATAATCTGTTGTTCCCATCCCTGGACACCTGCAAAGATGTCGATTAGAGTCTTTGACATCATGACACCAGGAAGATGCAATGCCCGAAATAGTTCGCTTCCAAAATTGCCGGTAATTATATGCCGGGTTCGGTTAGAAAGTATTTTGGCTGCATACAGATAGTGAGGTCTGCCCAAATTACCATTAAATTCGCTTTTGATAAGGAAGTCGATGGCTGATTGAATCCCCTCGTTTTTGACATATTCGTTATTTAGTAGTATCGGAGAGTACTCAAAGTCGGAAGTACGGGCTAGGCTCGATGCAACCTGGACATCTTTTGAATCTACTCTTCCAAATGAATATGTAAAAAAGGGTTTGCCATGATGAATGGCAGTTGAAACCAACGTGCGTCCATCAAACCCACCAGTTAAAGAGATACCAGCTCCGGTGTCCGGATAGTATTTCTTTGATCGATCAATAAATTCATCTACAATATCTGATAAGGCTGATATATCGGATCGAACCGGGACAGCCTCATCGAGCAGAGGGATTTCAACTTTTTTCATTTCCAGTCTATCCCCCTTGATCCAAAGTATTGAATGTGTGGGAAGTAGATTTACCTCCCGCCACCAGGTATTGTTAGTGAAGGTATAGTTGAAGACATGCCGTTCCAGCAGGTTCGTTTCATTCAGAGTTAGTTCATCGAGTGGTTCGATCACATCTTCTATTCTCGAACCTACAATGATTTCCTTGCTGGTTGAAGCATAGTAAATCGGTAAGATATTCGCGAAAGAACCACCTATCATTATGGAGTTACCTTTCTCGAGAATCCAATAATAATGCCCACCGAAGTGCGTAATGATCTGCTTGAGAACTTGTTTGGGATCCATGGTCACGATGTCTGATATTGTGACCAACCCAGCATTCGCTACAGGATCTCCCACCAATGTCAATGTACCTTGCGGGAGCTGGAGTACTTTTTTCTCTTGTACTCCGGCATCGATAGTGATTCGCAGTCCGTGGTTGGAAGAGTCCGGATGTTCAGGAGATAGACTTGCTATATGTTTTCGGATGAAAAATCGCATGTCATTAATATTTGCCAAGAAGCTGGTTCTTGAGTTGATTCGCCTGGGCTACCAGATGATAGGGTTGTCTTCTAAAGTGGCTTTTTATTTTGTAATTGAGTTTTTGTCGATTGATCCAGGGAGCGGTATGAAAGTCGGCACCGATGCGGGGTATTCTGTCGGGATCATTTATTGTGTCGAGCATTTTTCCAGATGTCGTCGCTATATGTCCCGAGGACTTTGCCAGACTGTGAGCCTCCGTTGAATTGTCACCGTGTGGCCAGCACAGAATACTTACTTCCTTACCGAGTTCTTTCTCAATGATTTCTTTCGCTCCGACCACTTCATATTCAAGTCGTGAACGGTATTCTTTTTCTGTTTCAACTTTTTCTATGAGAATATTTTTTTTCTCGGCATTCTGAACGATTATTCTGGCCTCTTTTTCGAATGCACTTCTTTCTACTGTATTTTCTAGGTCATATTTTGTGGCCAGTGAAGTAATACTCTTGACTACCTCTCTATTAGGTGTATGAATGCGTGCAACTACCGCTGAAGTTTCCTCGAAAATGGGAGTGCCCGGAGACAAACGCCTCTCAAATTGATTTTCTCTAGGGTAGGTAGGTTTTATGTTGGGATTTTGGTTTAAAATGGAATGAAGTCCGGTAAAACCGCCATAGTAGAATTGTTTTACCGATGAACTGACGGGGTATTTAGCATGTGACATGGTGTGATTCTGAATATCAACTAAACCACTGGACACCATTTCTCGCATTTCTGCCCATGATAAATATCCGCGACCGTCCAGCTCCTGTAAAGAGCACTTCCCATTCCAAACGTCTTCCAGATTTTGTCGTATCTCTGCCTCCGGATCTACATATTCAGGATTGACGAATATGGTCATTTTAATACCATACTTCTTAGCCATGGGATATGCATAGACCCAATTGTCCAGTAGACCATCATCGAAAGTCAGACATACTTCATTGTGTTGTGAGCTGCATTTGTTTTGACGAATTTGTACCCATTCGTCCAGGAATATTGTCTTGTATCTTCTGTCTACAAGATATTGTAGCTGAGATTCGAAGTTTTTCAAATCCAGCGTGAGAAATTTAAGTACCCAATCATGATTGAGCTCAGGAGCTACTGAATGATAGTAGAGTACCGGTGGACTAATGGTTCTCATAAATTTCTTTGATGGCCTTGATATGTTGCTCAATATCAAATCTTGATTTTACTACTTCACTTTGTTCGAACGCCTTGTCAGCTAATTCTTCAAAATTTTGGAGTTTGCTATGTAATTTCAAACGGATATTTTCGAATGAAGTCGGATCTCCCAAACAGAAGTTGGAGGCTTCTTCATGAATCTCATTGAATACTGGCACATCGCTGGTCAGGACGGGTAGACCTGTTAGTATTGCCTCTGCGATTACATTTCCAAAGGACTCGTATGCACTGAGGAAAAGAAACAAATCAATTGATGCATAGAAACCAGCTACATCATGGATATGACCATGAAAGTGAATCCGGTCAGCATTCCTTGCGGCAGCAGCAAACTCTTTGATGCTGACTTCAGCGGGTCCACTACCCGCTATATGTAATTCTAACGCTAGATCTTTGTCGGCCAATTCATCAAATAGGTCAATTACGAGATTAATGTTTTTACCTTCAGCCAGCCTCCCGATATATCCAATTTTTTGTAATGATTTTCGTCTATGTCGTTTTGCAAGAAATTGCCGGGTCTCTAACCCATTCGATATAGTCCTGGGCGAAACGGGGATGACATCATTGTGGAAAATGGCGGTATTGTATTTACTAACACCTACGAAGGTTGTTCTGAACAATCGGGTGATCTGCCATATTGATTTAAAGATTACCTTTTTCCAATTTGTGTTCCAATATAATGTCCCGTGAATGTGATATAGTGGATTTTTCACACCGGCCAGAAGCGTGAGAAGAAGTATAATGGGACCGCCATTCAAAATATGGAAGAAATCTGATTTGT
>JAUILM010000932.1 GCA_030432855.1 Bacteroidia bacterium | reverse complement strand
TGTTTCAGGCAAATTGTCGAAAGCATACTGAAAATCGGCCTCGATTTTATCCCAGAGATCAGGCGTATTAGGTACCGCGGGAACTTCAGTAGCCTCGACGGTTTCGTCAAAATATGGGATACTGTTAAAGTGCTTTTTAAGATCAAAGTAGTAATGACCTCTTAGCATCCGTGCCTCTGCCGTAATTCTGGCTGCATCAGCAGCTGATACATCGGTTGCCTCCATCAGCAGACGCAGTACCGTATTACATCGACTGACACCTTCGTAGCGAGCATTCCAAAAGGCATTTATATCACCACTGGTAGCGTCAATTTCATAGCGCTGAATCGGGTTGATCGCACTATAATCACCTGGGTCCGTACCTTTGTTTGCTTCACCACCGCAAATTGTTCCGGTGATCCAGTGGTTGGGTCCCTCAAATCGATTACCAAATACTCCATTCAACGCAGAGTAGGCACCGATCAGTGTTCCTTCTATACCTGCTTTAGTGGCAAGTTGCGCATTGGCCAGGGATCCCGTAGCCGGCACATCAAGGAAACTATCCTTGCAGGAGATGGTCACCATGCTTACAACCAGCATTGCTAACATCAACCTTCGATATATAAATTTTGCATTCATTTTTTTTGAATTTTCTTTTATCAAATCTTCTTATTTGCGATAAGATGTATTGATTCTATTCTTAGAAGCCTAATGAGATGTTGAGCAGGTAGCTCGGAGTGACCGGATAGTTACCTACATCAATACCAAAATTAGTATCTGCTCCTCCACCGACTCCAGGATCAAGTCCCTCGTATCCGGTGATTGTCCACAGGTTGTTAGCTGATAGACCTACTCGCAAGTTTGACAAGCCCAATCTGTTCAATAATAAATCATTGAATGTGTAAGCCAGTCCAAGTCGTTGTAGTCGCACATACGACCCATCTTCCACATACCAGCTGTTTTCTGCACCGCTGGTACTCAGGTTAGAAGCACTCTCCCAGATAGGAGCTGCTGCACTATTACCTAACTCAGGAGTCCATGATTCTTTAGCACGTACACCCTTGGCAGAACCTTCAAACGTTCCAAAGAAATCTGTAAACCATTTAGATTGGTTCCAAATTTCATTTCCGATTGATGCATACCAATATGTTTCGAATGACCAGTTTTTATACCCAAGATTCAAAGTAAGACCCCCTGTGTAATCAGGAATCGGGCTGCCAAGGAACGTACGATCATCAGGATCAATTACGCCGTCTCCATTCACATCCTCATACTTAAATCTTCCAACTCCTTTTCCAACCTGATCAGGATGTGCATCTACTTCTGCCTGACTGTTGAAGTAACCGTCTACTTTATATCCGAAGAAAGTAGATAGACCTTGTCCCACAGCATTTCGGATCGGACTGATACCACGGTATCCACCCCCTCCAAAGAAGTCTAGACCTGGAGCCAGGAAGGTAATTTCATTTTTAAGGAATGAGCTATTCAATGTCAGATCATAGGTCAGCTGAGATCCGATATTGCCACGGTTTATGACTTGAATATCAACCCCCTTGTTCAGCATGCTGGCAATATTCACAGAAGGTGCGGCGGCATATACACCCGTAACACCCGGTAGTGGTACCTGATATAACAGGTCCCTGGTATCCTTTGTCCAGTAGTCAAGGATTACTTCCAGCTTATTGTTAAGGAATGATGCATCAAATCCTACGTTAAATGTTTCACTGGTTTCCCATTTTGCATCCGGGTTACCAATTCTTGATTGAGCAAATCCTTCATCTACACCACTATTTTGACCGGCAATTGGATAAAATGTTCGATCTCTTCGAGCATTATACAGTGAGTACTGGTTGAAGGGATCCACGTTATTGGAGTTACCCATTTCACCCCATCCTCCGCGAACTTTCAAGTCATCCAACCATCCGATGTTTTGCATGAATGGCTCTGAAGTTACACGCCATGCACCTGAGAAGGCAGGGAATACACCATAACGACTATTC
The DNA here is from genome assembly GCA_030432855.1 of Bacteroidia bacterium. Taxonomy (GTDB): domain Bacteria; phylum Bacteroidota; class Bacteroidia; order Chitinophagales; family Saprospiraceae; genus JABDMH01. The sequence continues at coordinate 228 of JAUILM010000932.1, read as the reverse complement.
TCTCCAAATCGTGAAGAACCATCGCGTCTTACCACCCCTGTGACATAATACTTCTCTTTGTAGTTGTAATCCAGTTTTCCAAAGACCGAGAAGAAGTTTACACCACTTCCCAGGTTACTTTGTACCTGAGGACTCTGTACAGTTGATAGATTCTGAAAATCCAGGTCCGTAGAGAAAGGATTAATACCAGATCCACTTAAGTTTCTTCCGGCACCAGTATTCAATGCT
>JAUILM010000088.1 GCA_030432855.1 Bacteroidia bacterium | reverse complement strand
GACACGTCGAAATCTGGTGGTATCCGGCATCAATCTGCTCTCATTAAGTGATCGAAAATTTAAGATTGGGTCTGATGTGATCCTGCAGACTACGGGACCCTGTCAGCCGTGCAGCCGTATGGAGGAAAACCTGGGATTGGGTGGATACAATGCAATGCGGGGTCATGGGGGTATTACGGCCACGGTGATTCAGGGTGGGACGATACACGTCGGTGATGACATCAGCTACCTTGCTGATGAACCATCCGAAGAATAGACTTCGCTACTTCTTCGCTGAAGCTTCGAAGTACGCAGTGGTTTCTTCGCTGAAGCTTAGATGTACAGGCTATTTCTCCCGGTTCTGCAGTGCTCTGACCATTTCACTAAGTCTGGCATTTGCCAACCGTAACCTATGGATCTCAGAGGGCATAGCTTCCATTCTCAACCTGGCCATGGACAGTTGACTTTGAAGGGCCTGGATTGTATTCAATAGGCTCTGATGATCATGGTCTTTAGAAGTCATTAAATGTCTCACCTCGTTATCCATGAGTGTAAGGTCAGACGGTTGACCATCTTCCAAAATATTTTCTGGAATTACCAGCGGCCCTTGTGAAACAACACTGCGGTCCCTAGTTTGAACAAGAGCATCAATAAGATGTAGAAGCCTATCCACCGCCGGGACTGCCATTTGATATTGATCACGTAGCATCTCTTTTTGAAATTGCATCTTATATCGGGCAGGTTTCAACAGTTCTCGTACGACCTTATTGATCTGTATATCACAGCTTATCCGCCATGCCGGAGTGAGGAATGAGGGTGCGTTATAATAGTCTAGTAAGGCGGTTGGAAGTCCCAATAAACAAGCCTCGATGTATACTGTGGATGGAGCAGTGATTATGGCATCCGCCTCCAGGAGTTCGTCCATGAGGTCACCGTCTGCACATGCATCATCTTCTAATTGCAGCATCCTTTTCAATTTTGGATGTAGTCGCCATTTGAACGACACTTTCTGACCATCAATTTTGCTGTACTGTTGACTGAATTTATGTAGACTTCGATACGATCTACGAATGATGACTTCCTGGTCACTGGTGAAAAATGGAGTATTGGCCGATATGACCAATATGGTTTTACAATCCTGTGACCTGCTTGCAGTTTTTTCTTTTTGGCTTAGAAATCGATCCAATCGCGGTAGACCTACCACCTCACATTTTCCATAATTACCCCAAAAAGTTAGCACCCGGCTTTGAGCATTTCCAATGCACGCGATCTTATGTCCAAACACAGGTTTATAAAAATGATCAGCCACAACCTGTGGATTCTCAAATGTATTTTTATAGTCCAATATACCATCGGCCATGATCAACACCGGAATCTTGTTCTCCTGATAAATTTCCCAGAGCTTGTTAGCATATTCCCAGTAAAAGTGCATGTGAGAGATGATGAGACCTGCATCAGAGGGTGGATTCCAAGAAATAGGATCATCCATGACAAAGATAGATGGATACTTACATTTGTCCACCCAGGTTGTATAGAGTGGATTCTGTAAAATACCAGGTGTGCCTATTATATAAACCTTCCAGTTCATCTTTTAATAGCTATGGCAATAAAACATTCCGCTAATGGGTTATTTGCATCCGTATTTCTGCTTATTCCCCGAGGTTGATTATGATTAAATTTAAACCTTGAACCAGAATTTTGATTAAATAACTCTTTCAGATGGAATTTCGGCTGCAGCAGTGCCAGGAAGCTTTCACGGTTGTACGATCTGTAGTGATAAGGTGCGATTTCAAGAGGCCATTCATTGGGGGTGGAAATTAAAAGATATCCACCTGGCTTGAGTACCCTTGCAAATTCATTTATCACTTCCCTGTCGTTTTCCACATGCTCAATGGTTTCAAAAGAAGTAATTACATCTATGGATTCTGAGTCGATTGGTATCTGTGCAGCATTCCCAACAAGGAAATGAATATTTGGTGATCCATAGTGTTTTTCGGCATATTGAATTACTTCTGCATTAATGTCTACTCCTATAACATTCGAGGCACCTGCTTTTGCCAGGATTTTAGCTCCATACCCTGTACCACAAGCAATATCCAGCACCTTAACTGATGAAACGAAATCAGAGACGAAATTGTACCGGTCTAAATGGAATGCAGCTCTTTCGGCATCAAATAATGGACTGTTAGCATCCATGCGTTCCTCTCGATTCTCAAATAGCCACAGTACATCAGGATTTTGGGAAGCATTTTCCAGAGCCCATTGTAACCGATCCCGTTCGGCCCTCAATTTCCGATTGACTTCGTGAGCCTGCTTCAATTTTTGCCTTAGGTCACTGGTATTCATTTGGCAGTTGGAAGTTTAGATTGACAGGTAAATTTAAAAACCAATCCTCTGCTTTGACATACCCCAATTTCAATAATAAATCACCTGCGAGTTCATGAAATATCATGCCATCCCTTTTCGTAAAAAAACGCCGCCAATCCCCAACAATTCCCTTCCTCATTTTACTTTTAGGGTCCTCCTGACCCTGCAGTCTTCCTGACAGTTTCTGAAAACCAGACGCTGTGACAGCATGCCTAATCTCGGTAGTTGTTGCTGCCACTCCAATCCAATCGCATATACGCTCCAATTCAGTGTGAAGATCTCCGATCATATCTTCATACTTTATCAAAATAGATTTTTGAGAATTGCCTTCCATTTCAATTACGACTTCACTCCAATGATTAATCCATGACTCAAGAGATTTGTCATCGAAGAAGCGATTCATGCGTACCTTACCATTCCTGTGTACATATAATGCATGACGTTCGAATATTGGATCTTCTCGCCACAGCCAATCAAATACTCCACTGGTAACCACATCTCTGCCATCCCTGACCAGGTGGATAATTTTTGCATCGGGAAAGTATTTTCGAATTTTAGCGAGCACTTGATGACTGGTTTTAGGATAAGGAGTCACTTTATCTATCAGGTGTGCTTTAGGGGAAATGGTGCCAATATAGCTTTGAAGAAATTCAATATAGGCAGTCGTGAAATGCTCCCTAAAATCTCCTTTGTTCACTGGTATAAATTGACAAAAATGATTCGCAAAACTTCGAACATATGCATCAGCCGTGACACGTAAAGTTTCCCTTCCATTGGCTCCTGGTTGTGAGTCAAAAAAATCTCCAAAAAGTCTATTTTCCGATACGAAGACTTCAGACAAGAGGCTCAATGATCCAGCCAGCCATGTGGTACCTGATCTTGGTGTTGAAACAATAAAATCCATAGTTTATTGCAACTTCTGATGAAAGGATAATGAAATTCGACAGTCTCAGTCATCCAGGACTTTCATTCCTTCAAGCATTTCCTTTTTTCTGGAGGCAACTAATCTAATTCTCCCTATTGATACATTACTATTTTTCTCTCTCTTTTCATGAGGTCTGGAATTCTTGATGGTATTTGTGACTTTTACATACGGAAACCCGGCCCATCGAAGAATTTTCTTAAAAAGTGCTGCTCCTCCAGGATACCATGACAGTCCATCAACTCCCGACATCAACCTGGTAGTACTTTCGATTTTAGGCGCCATGCAATCCTCCGGAATATCATTTCTTACAGCGGAATCAATTAGTATAAAATCCTTTGTACTGGCACAGAGTCTTAAGAGTGATTCAACGGGAAAGGGTAGATGATAAAAAACACCCTTGAAAATGGTAACGTCGAAACTACCAGCCTCAGGTAAGATGGAGTCAATAGTTCCTAATTCAAAACGTAAATGCTCATCCGAAACATTGAAATAGTTCTTTAGGTAATTTGCCTGTTTGATCCAATGTTCTCGCGGGTCGAATCCCAGAGCAAACCCGGCCCCCATTTGATGAGCGACAATGCAGTAAGCCCCTCCATTGCATCCCACATCAAGAAATCTTTTACCCTTCAATCCTTCAGGAAAGAATTTCAATAAAAATTCTTGAAATTTTTCTGCATCAACCACACTAACATTCTGAGCATTAGGATCTTCATAAGAGGCTCGATTGCCATCTGTTGTGTAAACACCTCCATGCAAAGGCAGTTTTTGATGCCATGGAGCTAAAGCCCTTAATTCTTGCAATTTATCCATTCTCAATATGTGTTTAATCCCAGTCTTTCTAACGCTTCTGCGGCTACTTCTTCAAACCACATTTTTTGCTCTTCTGTAAAGTATTCGGCCCAGGCACCAGCCTCTCCTCTACGATAAAACGATAGATTGTCTATTCGACCAAATCCCGGTTTTATTTGCTCACTCATCTTACCCACCCCGCGCATATCAACACCAAGAAAATCAAAAATCCTGCTACACTGATTGCTAAAATCACGGTAAAGAGTTTCATATTGTACGTGCAAATAGTCGAGCTTCACCATACCATCATCCGCTCTCCGCATTAGATCCAGGTCCCTTAAAACAATATCATTCCATTCTTTTCCAAAACCCTGGACATAAGGTTTGTAATTCAGCAGTTCACTTTTATTGATTTCGAAGTAATTGGGATCTTGATCAAAAAGCAGTTGCTTTTCCTGCATTCTTGGTGCCTCATGCAGTGCATTTCTAAAGGCATGCATGGTCCAGCTTACCAAAACATCCCTCCCGTCACGTGAAATATATAAGCACTTTCTACCGGGAATATATGCCATGTCAATTGGACCTGGTGTTCTGTCACCACACCATAAATGATTCTGACAGATATCAACAATCAGACTCTCAATAAAGTGGAAGTAATGCTTATCAAGGACATCAGTATGTCTCTTCAGTAATCCCCAGCGAAAAGCGTAGGTATTTTCAAGTCCCTGAAATAGCTGTTCCAGATGAAACTCGCCCCGTGCATTGACATCTGGATGTGCGTTTACTATACCACAGAGCCAATTGGTACCTGATTTTGCATGGCCCCTGATAAAAAACACATTAGACATAAATCAAAGCTTGTATGGTTGTTTTAAACTATTTTGGCAGGTTGCTCGATTTCTGTGGGTCTGCGATCTAAAGTGGCAATTTTGAAAACCTGATCGGCGTAGTTGCTAAAATTGAATTTTCTCTTTGCAAATTCGATAGTGTCAATTCGTCTTCCTATTCGGAGATTTTCATCGTTCGCCAAATCCATTATAGCTTTAGAAGCACCAGCTATGTCACCATAGTTGCACAAGTAAGCATTGGGGCCGTAAAGCATTTCTGGATATCCTCCCGCATTTTTAAATCCAACAACGGGCATGCCGACGGCCATGGCTTCTTGCACTACACATGGATACGGATCTCCACGGCTGGTCATGAAGAAGATATCGCAAGATTTGAAGAAAGGTATAGTATCCTCATGCTCTCCCACAAAAATAATATGATCCTCAAACCCGGCCTGTTCAATATCATGATTCACCCATTTCTGAAAATAGTTTGGTGGTGCCGATCCCAACCATATGAAGAACAAGGGCCGCTTACCCTTATAGGAGTTCAATGTTGAAATAGCGGTAAAAGCAAAAACATCAATCCCTTTTCTAGCTATTGTCGATCCACAAGACAAAACTATGATCGAATCATTTGGCAACCCGTGTCTCCTTCTGAACCGGAGGGGATCAATTTCCAAATTGTCGTCAAGTAATTCTGGTTTCAATAATCCCTGGCCAGCCACATACGTGGATGGTTGCGTAAATGGTGTATTTTGCTGAGCTCGTTTGGCAATGAAGTGTGCTGGAAATATAACATGATCGGCAATCTGATCTATAGAGTTCCAGGAGCCCTGGTCGTACAAGTTGCCCATCTCATGAACTAAGAATGTAATATTGTCGAAACCGGCTGCCTCAACATGAGGTAAAATATGCCTGGATTCAACGGAATTAATAATAATATCTCTTATACCCAGTTCACGAACTATCTCTGAAAACAAAGTCGAAAGTTCTTGAGCCTGAGTAGAAGTTGGACGTTGATTTTTGACGAAATAACACAAAAAATCACCTTTAAATACCTCAAATAAGTCTCCCCCCTTGCAATTGACAAATAGGGGTAGTCCATTAAATCGATCCTGAAACTCAAGTGCAAGTTTTCTGACGATTAAGGGTGCACCTGTTCTGGTAGTTTCGTGGCTTACAAAAATTACCATCCTCTTGCGATCGGTCAATTGTCTAGCCTTGAAAATAAAGGAACTTAAAGCACTGGCATAAGCATAATCAAGACGATCACCTGATTCTCCGGAAATGAAAGTCTCAATGTTGGAGACGATTTCATGGTGAGGTTCCTCTCTTAGGGCTTTCAACAGCTTCCTAAGGTTCATCATACTAAGATTCCTGAGTGTCTTCACAGGCTCCTTAAGAAAGATGAATAGCAATGAAAGATAAAATTGATACCAGGTCTTGATGATCTATGTAGTTAATTCTTTGAGTGATTTCCTTAGTCAGATTGAAGGTAACGATATTTCCAGAGTTGAACAATTGACTATTTAACTACTTCTTCGCTGACGCTTCGAAGTACACAGTTGTTTCTTCGCTGACGCTTCGAAGTACCACAAAGAATAAAAAAGCCTCCTCGAGGCATTTCGTCTCGAAGAGGTTACTTCTTCGCTGAAGCTTTGAAGTACACTTCTTTGCTAAAGCTGCGAAGTGCAGGTTGCTTCTCCACCAAGGCTTCGAAGTGCACTTCTTGCTAAAGCTCAAAGTGCATAGAATGATAGAATGATAAATACCTTCTTACTGGTCAATCCTTTGAATGATTCAGAAGGTCGATCTGTCGCTGTTCTTTCTTCCTATTACCAGGAAAACGAGAAAAAGTCCAGATCACATCGGTTTAGGGATCTTGGTTTAATGGGTGTCAGGTTCATTGAGCTGGTCCTTCACTAAAGTTTCGGACCACGGTGTTGGATGTATTGGTTTCTTTTGGCGAAAATGTGGAGAAGCACCTTCATGGGAAAGGCACTCCTCCGACATTGTCTTGAGGGTTCGTCTGAATGCTTTCATTCAGTACGGGGTTGAAATCTGTTCCGAAGCTTGGAGTTTTGGGAATCTGGATTGTCGTTGCTTCGGAATCATCTACTGCCATTTTCTGATATAAAGAGTGGTTGACCACTACATTCCACAAAAAAGGAATAAAAAAATTTACATTTATTTAATCCATATACATATAATTCACATAATCAGTACTTAATGAGTTTTACAATGGTCTAGATTTTTTTTATCCTTAGAGTTAGGATCTTTACCTTAGGACCTTAATATTCTCGGATTTCATGAACATAGAGCAATTTAGATTTCAGTTTCCTTCCCTACGGGAGAAGCATCATGCGTATGATGCCATCTATCTGGACGGACCAGCCGGAACACAGGTGCCCCATCAGGTGATTGAGGCCATCAGCCAGTACTATCAAACCAGCAACGCCAACTCGCATGGCTATTTTGTGAGCTCGGAAAGGACAGATGATTTACTGGAAAGGACGCGATCGAAGGTGGCTGCGTTTCTGGGAGCGGAAGGCGGTCAATGTATATCTTTTGGCCAGAACATGACGACGCTCAATTTTTCATTAAGCAAGGCACTACTGCGTACGATGTCACCTGGTGATGAGATTATCATCAGTGCGCTGGACCATGAATCTAATCGAGGACCCTGGATTACGCTCAAAGAAAATGGGATCATCATTCGCGAGATAAAACTGTTACCTAACGGGACACTGGACTATGAGGATTATGAAAGTAAGCTTAGTGATCGGACAAGATTGGTCTGCGTCGGGTATGCCTCTAACATCTTCGGGACGGTCAATGACATCACCCGCATACGTGAAGGCTGCCAGCGTGTGGGTGCCAGGCTCCTCGTGGATGCGGTACATTATGCCCCTCATTTTAAGATCGATGTAAAAGAAGTGGATTGTGACTTTCTGCTTTGCTCAGCTTACAAATTTTATGGTCCTCATGTAGGGCTATTATACTGTCGGCCCGGCCTTCTGGATACGCTTAATACAGATCAACTCAGGACGCAATCTCCCAAGGCACCCTACAAAATTGAAACAGGTACTTTGAATCATGCCGCCATTGCCGGGGTCGAGGCGGCCATTGATTTCATAGCCAGTTGGGGTGACGGGGAAGATTTGCCATCAAAGTTAAGTGACAGCATGCACCAAATTCATTTGCATGAAATGGAAGTATTTGCAGCGCTCTATGACGGTCTTGCCGCATTACCAGGAGTGACAATCTACGGATTACCAGCTGATACGCCTGATCGTGCCCCTACCCTTTCTTTTCGGGTGGTAGGACACTCACCACAAGCTGTTTGTCAGCATCTGGGACAGTATGGTATCTGTGCCTGGGATGGACATTTTTACGCAATTCGATCTATGGAAGTATTCGACCTACTCAAAGAGGGGGGTGTCACCAGAATGGGTATCGTAGGCTACAATACCGCGGCAGAAGTGGACCGGACGTTGGAAGTACTTTCGAAATTTCTATAGCGCAAAGAAATCGAGATTCATATCCGGGATATCATTGAATACTTTCTTGATTTTCAATCCCTTATTCGTGTATCGCATGATGGAAAGCGCGGTATACTTTTCTCCGGTATTTGATCTTTCAGCTATCTGAATATATACGAGTTGATTCTTCCATTCTACATCTTTCCACGCACCTGAAATCACTTGCCCTTCTCCCAATCGTAAGTCATCACTTAGACCTGCCATCTCGTGCATTTCCGTGTACACGGGGCGATTACCCAGTTGCGATAGATGAAATGATACCTCCAGTGTCCTTACCTGTGTAAGCTTTGGGTCTTCATCTGAAGGATCTCCATTTGCTGTGTTCATTCCGTAAAGTCCTGGTCCCAGGAGACTTACGAATAATAGTATCATTGTATATTTCATAATCCCAAATTTAACATTAATCTAGCATTAAGTCAATGTTAACTTAATGTAAACAAATATTACTCCATAAACAATGAAAGATGCCAAATTGATTACTCACAATCAATTTACATACAAAAAGAGGGAAACTCAAGACTTGAGCTGTACCAAATGATTAGGTCACCACACTATCTAGTGACCATACAAATCAATTGCAATAGAAAGGGAAATATGTGACTAACCCAACATACCGGCTTTCTCCAACCGCTTAAACTGCCAGAAGCTAATCATGCGTTGTTGCTCCTCATCCCAGAGGTGATTAAACATGTACTTCAGACTACCGAAGAAACTGATCGTTGTCACATACTTGCTCAGGACCGGATTCTCTTTGTAGCACCGGGTGAGATGATAGTTAGGAATCTTAGGATTCAGATGATGAATATGATGCAAACCAATATTACCGGTAAGCCACTGAAACATCCGCGGCAACTTGTAATAGGTACTACCTTTAATGGCAGAAAGGAGGTACTCCCAGTTAGTCCGCCATTGCTTATAGGTCTGTTCGTGCTGATGCTGCACGTAGAAAAACCACACCGCAATGATGGCAAAAAGCACCAGGATCGGTACCTGTACCATGAAAAACTTTTTCCACCCTACAATAAAAGCCACCAGGGTATACGCCAGAATCATGTATACATTGCTGTAAATCTGTTGCAGTTTAACACGCTCAAAACCTTTGAGCTTGATCATGGGCAGACGCACGTTGATCAACATATAGTAGATCGGACCCACGATGAAAAGGACCACAGGATTACGAAATATCCGATAACCAAATCGCTTAAGTGGGGTCAATTCTTTGTACTCCTGGACGGTCAGGGTATGGATATCTCCAATATCACGTACTTCCAACTGACCATTATGGGCATGATGAAAATTATGCGACTTTGCCCAGTAGGTGTAGGGTATGGCGCTAAACAAGCTGCAGATCGTGCCAATGACATTGTTGGTCTTGCGAACCTTCAGGAAAGACTGATGCCCACAATCATGTTGGATGATAAATATTCTGACCAAAAAGAATGCATTGATTAAGGCCAGGAAAAGTGTGATCCAATACGACCACTCAAGGCTAAAATACATAAGCACCCAGAGTCCAATAAAGGGGACGAAGGTGTTGATGATTTGAATGATTGCCTTTCTTTTATCGGGTCTGGAGTACTGTGAAACGATCTTCTGCCAATCCTTTAATGCATTGACAATCTCTTGATTTTCTGCCCTATTATCCACCATGTTACGTCTTGAATTGGTACCTGCTTTGTCAAATGGCACCACAATATAGTTGTTAATCGCCTGAAATGTAAATATTTATCATTTGAGTCACTCATGTAACACACCTGGATGTATCATGGTTCCTGAGAATAAAACCCGCTCCATACACCATTCTTTCCGCCTGCTACATCTATAGTTGTCTGTGGGAAGGCTCTTTCTACAAAATTTTAAGAATTATGTTTTCACACCAACTTAAGCTCGCCCTCAGAAGTATGCGCAGGCACCTTCCCTCCTATATCATCAGCTCCGGAGGACTATTGATAGGTAGCACAGTATTCATGCTGCTGATATGCTACGTGTATCCCTTTCTGACATTTGATCAACACTTCGCGCATCACGAAAGGATCGCCCGACTGAACACATTGATTCAGACACCTGAGCAATTCAACAAGTATGCAGCTTCTTCCTATCCTATCGGTCCCGATATTGCCCGATACTATCCGGAGATTGAAAGTCAGGTCCGGGTCCGCAGTATGGCAGCGGACATTGAGTATGAAAATCAACCCTTGGAGGAATCTTTCACCTTATTTGCTGATTCTAACTTTTTTGAGGTATTTGATCACCAGCTGCTGGCGGGTTCATTGGATGATTTCCGTAGGGATCCACTTAGCATTGTCATCACCAAGGAGATCGCTCAGAAATATTTCAAGGACACCGATCCCCTGGGAAAATTTCTGCAGATCCCTCAGCTGGGTGACAATGAAAACCTGCAGATCAAAGCCATTGTAGAAAATCCCCGGGAGAATTCCAGCATTCAATTTACTACCGTAGCACACATTCGTCATATGGCATCAGGCTTTGGTCCTACCTATGCTTCTCTTGGCCCCGGACTCTCCACCTTCTTTCTTCTGCATGAAGGATCCTCTATCCAGCAGCTATCTGACCGATTGGATGCATTTCGAAATAATCAGGTGCCAGAAGGACTGAAAGATGTGATGCGGTTTGAATTGCAGCCTATTGATCAGCTGCATTTTAGTACAGAATACCTTTTCGATTTTGGACGAAAGGGAAGCTACGGTACACTAGTGGGATTACTAGCTCTGGGCTTTTTGACCCTCCTTATCGCGGTCATTAATTACGTAAATATATCTACAGCCCTGGGCATCAAAAGAGCTAAGGATATTGCTGTGCGAAAAGTACTGGGTTCCTCAAAAAATGATATTGCCAGGCTCTATTTTTTCGAAGTAATCTTCACAATTATCCTGGTTATTCTCCTGGCATTGGGTATCTCCTTCCACAGTTTGGGAAAAATCAGCGACTGGATTGACTTTGACCTGATCACCAGCAGTATTCCCTTCCAGAAGGTCTTACTCCTCTTTCCTTTCCTTTTACTGGTACTCATCCTATTGGCCGGCTCCTATCCGGCATTTTATCTTAGCAAAATCAAACCCGTTGATTTATTCAAAAAAGAATTTAAACTCTATGGAAACACCTGGGATTTAAAGAAGATTTTGACATCCTTCCAGTTTGCGATCACGATTTGTTTCCTGCTGGGTGCCACCATTATTTATGACCAACTTAATTTTCTCAAAAATCGTGACCTGGGCTTTGATCAGGATCAGGTATTGATAGTAAATACACAAGGCCGAGAGATCTGGGACCGGATCACAGAAATCAAGAGCACTATAGATCAATTGCCCGCAACCGTGTCCAGCAGTATTTCTATGTCGGGTATACAGGGACAGCACACACAGGCAAATTTTAGTCTTCCCGATGACACCAGTGATATAGCACTC
>JAUILM010000931.1 GCA_030432855.1 Bacteroidia bacterium | reverse complement strand
AGATGCATCTGGTATGTAGTACCTCTGTCCATATTAATGTTACCCTTCATAAATAAAAAACAGTACGTAATTAATTTGTTTTCACAAAATAGTTAAATCCACTACCTAATCTTTGGGATAAGACTCACTAATCTGATGTGTGGTAATTTCTTGAAATTCAGTAGATAAGAATCTCAAATTAAGCGATTTACTGGCGCTATCTGAGTCATTAGATTTGTTCATAGAAAAAACGAATAAAATCTGATGAAACTATACTTTACACTTTTTACACTGATCATTCTTCATACAGTGAGCCCTGCTCAACCTGTTGAAATATCCTATGGTCCTGGATATGCAGAGACAGTCTTCCTCGATCTCGAGACGCAGGTGAGTCAATCCTACTCCAGCACATCCTGGGACATCGGTTTTGGCACAAATGCAGCAGATTTCAATATTATAATAAACGAAAGTACTCCATCTGACGGAGTAGAACTGGAGCTATTTGTTGCCTCAGGTAAATCATATGGGGATACGATTGTTGCCACAGACCTATCAGAGAGATTGCACAACCATGAAGAGAGTTGGTCAGCAGGAGCATTCAATCTGGTAGCAGATACTACAGACCCCTTTGATTTGGGTTGGGGTGCCTACAATCCTGTGAGCCATCAGGTAGAGGGTTCTCGTGTTTTTGTTCTCTTGATGCGGGACTCTTCATACATAAAATTAAAGGTTGATTCCCTGTCGGGAGGTACCTATCACTTTAAGTACGCTGCCCTTGATGGATCCAATGAAAAGTTGGGAGTTGTCTCAAAGGCAGACAGTGGTGCCCCACTGGCCTTTTATTCTCTTGTGGATGAAATCACCCTGTCAGGTATTCCATCGGGTTGGGATCTGATGTTTACAAGATATACTACACCTCTTGACGCCGGACCGGATGGTATTGTACAATATCTGGTGACCGGTATCCTAACGGCACCTGGTACAGAGGTAGTACAGGCCGACAGTGTAGATCTTTCTTCAATTTCTTATAATGATTATAGTGATCAACTGGGAAGTACCCTTGATATTATCGGGTATGACTGGAAATCTTTTGATATAAATACATTTCAATATTCACTGCCTGATGACCGAGTATATTTTGTCAAAACGGTGGATGAAAATGTTTTTCAATTGTCCTTTTTAGACTTTGAAGGCAGCAGTACTGGGGTTACCGTATTTGAGTACTCCGATCTCATGGTAGTCCCAACATTTGACAAATCAGCACACAGTTTTCACATCCACTTATACCCCAATCCATCTTCTTCATCACGTATGGTCGAAATAAATACGGGTAGCAATGGCATCAGCAATCTAGTATTGATTGATCAGCAGGGTAAAGTAGTTTTCGAAAGGGAATACCCTCTAAACCAGGGACGTAACACATTTAGTGTGACGACGGATCGATTACCCTCAGGTACCTATTTCTTAAACGTCTTTTCGGCGGAGGGACATGCAGTCCAAACCTGGATTCAACAATAATTACATTATGAGGTACCTCATTTACATTTTAATTCCAGTACTCTGGGTGGCTTGTGACCAGGAGTCAAGATCTACCACCACCAGCAAGGAAGGTGAACGAATCGTCTCATTAGCAGGTGCCATCACCGAGACCCTGGTTGAGATGGGATTTAGAAACGAAATAGTGGGCATTGATGTAACAAGCACCTATCCCTCAGGACTGACTGATTCAGTGGCACAGCTGGGACATGTCACCAATCTGAATAGTGAAGCAGTGCTTGCACTGGCCCCATCGCTTATTCTGGTGGCTGCGGCTGATTCATCTAAGTCTGGGGTCCAAACTCTGAAGAATTCAGGCGTCAAAGTAATGTATTTTCCATCTGATGACCAACTGGATAATGCGCAGCGCATTGCAGGAATAATTGCTAAAGAACTAGGCGATCCTTATGGGAAGTTGCACAAGATCGAGCAGGAGTTTGTTCAGACCAAGGAAGAACTTGATCGCTTTCTGGCAGAAAATCCGGACCGCCCATCGGTACTCTTTATTTATGCCCGGGGAATGGGAAGCTTAATGGTGGGAGGTGCTGAGACCAATGCAAATGTGATGATTGAGCAAGCAGGTGCTGTAAATGCAGCTAAATCTATCAATGGATTTAAGCCAATGACTCCTGAATCGTTGGTTGCATTGAATCCTGATGTGTTGCTTTTTTTCGAAAGTGGACTTCAAAGCCTGGG
>JAUILM010000930.1 GCA_030432855.1 Bacteroidia bacterium | reverse complement strand
ATTTGAGGGATCCGGACTACCTTTTTTATAAAGATCAAACTCAACCTGGAGATAGGGTTTATGCTTTTGTGCGTAATCCTATCACCAGAGCATTTTCTTCCTATCATTTCTTGCGACAGGGTGGACTTCATCCTCCGGATGCATTGGATGCTTATTTGTCAGGCATGAACGCCATGGACTTTGAGGATTTCGTAAAGTTCCGATTGGAAGCCACATCGCGTTGGCAAATTCATTTTATTCCTCAGTCAAAATGGTTGAGAGGAGCAGAGGACCTGAAAATTTACCGATTTGAAGATTTTAATCGTGAGTTCCAACGATTTTGCAAAGATATACATATCAGTATTGACCAGATCGATCATGTCAATGCATCCGCGAATAGAGAGAGCATGAATCTCTCGGATGGAACCATTGAGATTATTCAAAAAGTTTATCGAGAAGACTTCGAAATGTTCGGGTATTAGTTTGTTTCGGGCCTACTAGTTTTATATCACCCGCATCATATTTATTTCCATATGCATGCATGGTTTGGTAACGCTTCAGGTCTTTCTGAAAATAGGACTTAAATCCCTGATAGGCTTTTACCGAAAAGTCCTTAAAGCTCTGCTGCGAAAGTTCTTCTCCATCAGCATCCTGATGACCTTTCATAAATCGTTCCTTCTTAAAAGTCATGTGCCCGTGATGAATCACAGAAATATAGTCACAAATTCCAATATCCCAATTGTGCTTTACACACACCTCATGGCATACGAGCTCTTGCCCCCATCCATAAATTAGCCTATCATCAAATTGCCGGATGGATTCAATAATTTTTCTGTGAAAAAGAGGTGCCTGATTGTCTATCCAGGGAACGCATCGGATGCCCGTTGTAGCCCAATTCATCATCTGTCGCCAGGGATTGGCCTGACCCGCCATACAGGGTGTCACTATGGCAAGATCGTTTTGAAACAAAGCCTCCCTCAGCCGCATCACGAAGTTTTCTCCATTCAACTCAATGTCATTGTTGAGAAAGAGTAAGGAGTCATAGACGGGATCGTCTAATACAAGTGTAAACGCCTTGTTCAATGCTCCACCCCAGTAGATGTTTTCAGGGAGAAAGAAATCTGTATACTGGGACTGCAGGGATGGCTCCGAAGCATTATCCATTACTTTCAGGTCATACAACTCGCCTTGCCAGGGTGCGAGACTGGTATAGAGAGCATCAGTATTTTCCGGCAGGTTGTGATTTAGAATGATGGCAAGTGTCTTTGTCATTCAGGCAGTATTCATATATTGACAACTAAAATAGTGTAATAACCATAGTTGTCGGACAAAAGGAGAATAGCAATTAATCCCCGGGGATACTGGGAGACAACCGATGGTGCTGGGCATGTCTTCGATCAGGATCTTGCGAGATCCCTTTTGCATTTTCTTCAGAAGAGGAAAGTTGATGCTTTATACGATTTTGGTTGTGGCATGGCCGATTATCATAAAGTATTTGAAGCACAGGGCATTACTTCTCTTGCTTATGATGGAAATCCCAATACTCCGATTCTAACTGAGGGTCGCGCAAAAGTCCTGGACCTGTCAAAGCCCGTAGATCTTGGTCGAAAATTGCGATGTGTTCTATCACTGGAAGTTGGGGAGCACATACCGAAGGAATATGAAACCACTTTTATCGAAAATGTAGCACGACACAGCAATCGATTCGTAATCCTTAGCTGGGCGGTACCGGGTCAAATTGGTGACGGCCATGTGAATTGCCAAACGAATGAGTATATTATTCATAAATTGAAGGAAAGAGGATTTTCATTTTTGGAAGAAGATTCAATCCAGCTCCGTATGGGATCAAGTGCAGCCTGGTTTAAGAATACAATCATGGTTTTTAAAAAAAAATTCTCCTGGCAGAATATATTCGACATTTGAAATAGTCTTCGCTCACAACATTCACCATGGCAAAGGTCACAGTAATAACTCCCTGTTATAATGACGGGAACTACTTAATCGAAGCGGTCGACAGTGTGACGCCGATCCGAGAGAAGGGAGCCTGTGAACATATAATTGTGGATGACGGCAGTACGGATCCAGCGACACTCGCGCTTTATGATCAAATCAAGAAACGAGGTCTTACGATTTTATTTCCTGGAAAGGTGGGGCTTGGCATGGCTCGGAATATTGGTATAGAACATTGTCAGACACCCTACTATCTCAACCTGGATGCGGACAATCTGATTA
>JAUILM010000087.1 GCA_030432855.1 Bacteroidia bacterium | reverse complement strand
TATCAAATGAAAAAGATTGAACGGATTGATGGAGAAATGATCGTACAGGTCAGTGATGTCAGGATGGTGAGAAAGCCACTTAAAATCTATACTAAACAATTGGAGCCCAAGGAAGGGCTTGAAGTGTTGTATGCTGAAGGGGAAAACAATGGCAAAGCCATCATTAATCCAAACCGTTTTCCATGGGTTAATTTAAAACTGGATCCTTTGGGTAAGATCATGCGCAAGGACCAGCATCATCACCTCTTACACTCCGGCTATGATCACTTCATAGATATCTTAAATTATATGCTCGATAAATATGGTGAGCAGGCGCAAACCATGATGAAGAATGCGGGTAATGTACAATGGAAAGGTCGTGATTGCTGGAAGATTTCACTTGAAAATCCCGATTTTGGTTTTAAACCCTACCAGGTCAAATCAGGTGAAAATCTGATCGAGATTGCAGATAAATTCAAAGTCAGCGAGTTCATGATTATGGAGCGGAATGATGGGATCAGGGATTACGATGATGTTTCCGAAGGTGAAGAAATACTGATCCCCACAGACTATTGCAAAGAGATGATTTTATACATCGACCAGGATAGAAATATTCCCATGTACTTCGAAATACATGATGATCTCGGTCTTTACGAGCAGTATGAGTTTAGTAATGTGGATGTCGATATTCCATTGAAGAAGGACGAACTTACTCTACAGTTTGCCCACTATGGGTTCTGACGATTACCCTAAGCTGCTCTGACTGACAATTTCACGTCCTCTTAGGTCCCTGAGACAACAGATACTCTTCGAAAATTGGTATATAATGACGTTCTTGTAATTGTTCGGAACAAACAAACAAATGAGACGCTTAACGATTTTCACCTACATCCTTGTCTTTACTGGATTTCAATGGAGTACGGCTCAGGTTGCAACGCTTTCCTCCACAGACCGGGCGATCAGCAAGGAACGTCTATCCCATTATCATGACTTTCTGGAGAAGGAAATTGATCAGGAAAAAATACCGGGGGCTGTATCCCTGATATGGCAGGGAGGTAAAGAAGTAGACAACTCCACCTTCGGATATCGGGACTGGGAAGCCAAAACACCCATGTCAGCGGATCAGATATTCTTCATTCAATCGATGACAAAACCCATCATCTCAGTGGCATTCATGATGCTTTATGAAGAAGGGCATTTTTCACTCAATGACCCCGTGAAAAACTATCTACCAGCATTTGAATCGTTGAAGGTCGCTACAGATCTATCAAAGGGAGCAGAATCACCGACTCAACCTATCAAGGAAGATGTCAAAATATGGCATCTGCTCTCGCATACTGCCGGCTTCTCACATGGACTGGGAGGAAGTGTCCTGGACCAGGATATCTTAAGAGCCCTGTATTTCCAACCACAAGCCAATATCGAAAGTAGAGTAAACACGCTGCTGTCCCTGCCTTTGATCGGACAGCCCGGTGAGCAGTGGTATTACAGTGCATCTCCGGATGTGCTGGCTGTACTAATTGAACATTTTTCGGGTATGTCTGCTGACAAGTTTCTGGAAACCCGACTTTTTGGGCCATTGGGTATGGATGATACAGGGTATAATCTAGACGCAGCACAGGTAGCCAGAAAGGTTACCTTACATACGCGATCAGATGGTTCATTGAAGAATAGTCCGCGGCAACCGCCCACGGAGGGAAACACAGTCTATGGTGGCACCCATGGACTTTTTTCGACGGCAGCAGATTACATGAAATTCTGTCGCATGATGCTCAATGGTGGTGAAGCGAACGGATACCAATTATTGAGCCCCAAGACGATTGAGCTCATGACCATGAATCATTTAGGAGACGTACAACGTGAACCCGGAGAAGGATTTGGCTTAGGCTTTGGCGTAACCACTGACATTAGTGAGGGACATGTATTGGGCTCTCCAGGTCAATATTACTGGAGTGGAGCATATTGCACCTACTTTTTTATTGATCCTAAAGAAGACCTTATCGCGATCATGATGACCCAGCTTGCGGAGTATTCAGGCTACCATGGTCGCATGATGAAGCAGTTGATCTATCAGTCATTAGTCCCGGAATAGAAACAGATCAAATACCAATTTGAAGTGAGAATGGATGCAGAGAATGCCAAATACTATCGAAAAGATTCTGATAGTCCGCAGATCATTGAAGAATGGGGATGGAAATATCATCACATGGGTATTCCCACACATAAGGAAATGCCTAATGAGAAATATATCCCTCATTTAAAATTTTTTGTATCCGGTTTTGATCAAAGTCCGTTTGGCATTGAGTGGATGCGCTTCGAGAAAGATAGTCCCATCCACAAATTGGTACAAGAAGTCCCCCATATTGCATTTGAGGTAGAGGATCTTGACATGGAGTTGTCAAAAAGAGAATTTGAAATCTTAATTGCACCAAATTCTCCATCAGATGACATAAGAGTGGCGATGATAAAGCATAATGGAAGTCCAATAGAGTTAATAGAATTCAATCGAGAATCGAAGGAAATTGATTTTTCCTAAGAACCCCTCTAATTCTAAATCACTTTTTAAAGGCTATCATTGATGTCGTCTTAAATGTAACTCATAGAGGGCCACAAATGATTATACTGACTAGCAATAAGAACAGGATTCTAATGCATCAACCACTATCCAGTACACTTCGTTTTTTGCATGACATTTCAAATCCTAAATATATTGGGAAAACCTTGTCATGGCAGCTGATATCCATGATGCTGCTTCTTTCTATGGACGTATGGAGCCAGACTCCAAAAGCAACCTTTGTCCGGCCTAAAATCATAGTAACAACAGACATCACCAATGAGCCCGACGATCAGGAATCTCTTATCCGACTCTTGCTCTACGCTAATGACTTCGACATCAAAGGACTCATCGGCTCCACAAGCGTTTGGAAACTTTCAGACCCTGCCACTCATGTGATCCATGAATGCATCGATGGATATGCGAAGGTATGGTCCAATCTTCTTCTACATGATTCAACCTATCCCTCTCCAGAGTATTTGCATAATATCACGGTGACCGGAAATCAAGGATATGGAATGAGTCATGTAAGTGAAAGGGGGTCTGCAGGGTCCCGACTGATCATAGAAACAGTCGATGCATCTGCAGAACCCGTATGGCTTCTTGTTTGGGGTGGAGCCAACACCGTCGCACAGGCCATCTGGACGATCGCACAGACACGGTCAGCCGAGGACTTCGAAGCTTTCAAAGAGAAGATTAGAGTCTACGACCTCGCAGGGCAAGATGATGCTGGTGCCTGGATTGCAAAGACGTATCCCGATATTTTTCTGATCAGAAACGTGCTGGCCTACAAGGGTATGTCCTTCCGTTTTAGTAGTGACGCCTGGGATCATACAAGGGGAGGTAATGAGACAGTAGTGACCCGGGAATGGGTTAAGGAAAACATACAGGATAATCATGGCCCATTGGGTGGTTTATATCCTGATGCACTGCATCTCTGGGAAGGAGATAGCCCAACCTATTTGTACCTGCTGCCTAATGGTCTAAATAATCCGGAAGAACAATGGCAAGGCAGTTGGGGAGGTCGGTTCACACGAGAGAAACAGAAGAATGTCAATATTGTAGCGCAGGAATATGCCGGTGCAGATTGCTCCAAAGGCTGCTTCATAAATGAACTTCCCTATGCCAACTACTGGCTCTATGCCGATGCAGAGGACACCTGGAGTTATGCAGGGAAATCCTATACAAATCAATGGGCTCCCATCTTTAGATGGCGTACCGCATTCCAGCACGATTTTGCAGCGAGAATGGATTGGTGTGTAAGTGGTCCGGATGAAACCAATCATGCACCAGTAGTAGTCCTTGATGGCGACGATGGAGTGCAGGTACAATATGTCCAGGCAAGTCCCGGCGAAAAACTCTCTTTTGATGCTGGACAATCCAAAGATCCTGATGGTGATATACTGTCATATCATTGGTGGGTGTATCCAGAGGCGGGTACTTACAAAGGCAAGGTGATCATTGAGGATGCAGAACAGTCAGCTGCACATCTGACCGTACCACAGGACCTGGGAGCAAGTGATATCCATTTGATTCTATCGGTGACGGATGATGGAGCGCCATCATTGACCAGATACAGACGTGTTGTGATTTCAGGAAAGTGATAGCTGAAGGCAAATGAGGAGGTTTCTCCTTCCGTGGCTGTATTCCATACTTTAGTATGGGTCAATTGCAAGAATTGATTGCAAGATTTGTATAAATCTTAAAATCAGATCTAATGCAAAAATTACCACCTATTCTGGCCATTGTATTGACATTTTGCCTAATCGATTTGGCAAAAGCACAGTGTTCCGGAAATATCACGTTATCCTCGCAAGCTGAAGTAGAAGAATTCGCCAAGGAATCTTGCAAAGTGGTAAATGGTGACTTAGAAATTATTTATAATATTAGCAGTCCTACACTGGATCCAATAGTGGATCTATCCATGTTAACGATACTTTCAGAAATCCGTGGTGACCTCATTATAAAAGACCATTTACTGCACCTTACTTCACTCCGCGGTCTTGAGAATATAGCGCTGATCACCGGTGATCTAGTTATTGAAAATAATTCAAGACTGAACAATATCGACGACCTGGGAGACCTGAGAAGGGTTGGCGGCTTCATTCAGATTAAGGATTGCCGTGAGCTTAGATCACTCGAAGGACTGCACAGGATCTCGCGAGCCAGGAGACTTTTCATTAGGAACTGCGATAAGCTGGTTAACCTCAAGCATTTGCAAAATTTGAGAATAATTGATGAATATCTCAGGATCCACAATAATGATGGGCTCAGCAGTTTGAATGGATTGCAAAATATATCATCAGTCGGCTCAGTCGTCGATATTATTGGCAATAGCCGCCTCGAATCCCTCACGGGGTTGTCGGGCCTGTCAATGGTTGGCACCCCCTCCAGCGCCAATTTCACCGTTAAAGGAAATGACCGACTAAGAAGTCTCCATGGTCTGGAAAATCTAGTCCTGAGAGGAAATCTCTACATTCAGGATTGCTCAGCACTCGCCACTTTGGAAGGACTTGAAAACTTAGATGCATCATTATTGAACATCTTTATTTTATCTGGCAATTCCCGCTTGGAAGACCTTGCTGATCACATCATATGCCCTATTCTAGCGAATAAACGCATCAATGTGCAAATCTCACAAGGAAATGGATTCAACCCGAACGACATCAAAAATCAATGTCAACCCTGATCGAGAGATCAGGATACACCAGATAGGCACACACAAATAGTACCATCCTTCTGACTTGAACAAAAAGTAGTCCAGCAATACTACAAATCACCTACTTATTTTACTAAGTTAGCGAGTGATGATGTTCCATAAACCGCTGCATCATCCGGACCAAATGGAATGTTTGTTTCTTTTACTAAAACAACATTCGAAATGTTTAACCCTCGCAAAGTTGGACCAGGGCTACTCCAAACCTCTGATATTAAATTGTGCATCAGATCTGCCGGTACAGCTCTACTCCTATTAGTTCTATTCACGCTATCTGCTCAGGACTCAACTAAGATTCTTCAGGCTAAGTTTTCACAACGTCAGGTGATCATTGATGGAATTAAAGAAGATTTGTGGGAAAGTGCACAAATTCACCATATTAACCAGCCCATGTTAGCGGACCTGAGTGCAGAAGATCCTTCATGCAATACATCAGGAAGGGTTCAAAGCATATGGGATGGTTCGCATATATATTTCTTTATCGAAATAATAGATGAAGAAATATCCACAAAGAGCGAGCGAATCCAATGGCAGGATGGCGTCGAAATCTACTTCGATTTTTTTAATGATAAATTCCCAAAATATGAGGAAGATGATTTTGTGCTTCGATTTTCTGCAGCAGGACAAATAAATGGCCAGGGAGAATTACAGAATCGGCTGGATGAATATAAAACTGTACGTACAGCTAAAGGCTACAATATTGAATTTTCAATCTGGAGTGGATATCAGGGACGTTCAAATGGTATAAAATCCGGTATTGAGTTCGTGATAAATGACGCTCACAGGGACTCTATTCGATTAAGTAACCGGGTATTTTGGAGCAGTACAAACCACCATGGACTGAATAATAACACCAAATGGGGAGTCGTCGAATTAGAGGGTTTAGAGGATGAGAGTCTATTAAATCTTGACACATTTGAGATAACACATCTTGTTGAAAGCTCAGGGCATATTCCTTTAGACATTTTTGAAGACACGAGAGATTTTGAAGGAAGTAGGAAGTCTGCTCAGCTAGCTATAAATTCGAAAGATCAGATGATCATCGATAATGCAGCTCATGCACTGCAAAATTCGATTAATTCCTTAAGAAGAAAAGGAAAGTATCCCGATCCATACGACCTTCCTGAAGAGATTCATTTACCGGATCCTTTTACTTTCATGAATGGGGAGTCAGTAGCCACCCAGTCCGACTGGGTCAAGCGCCGTGAGGAAATTCTCGACCTGGTACAATATTATGAGTACGGATATATGCCAGGCGCGCCCCAGCAAGTATCAGCGACAGTGGACAGTCATACTGTCACCGTCACGGTTCGAGATCAGGGGAAAACCTCCCATTTTGATGCGATGCTCACACTACCGGAGAATGGAAATGGTCCCTTCCCGGTCATTGTTAGTATCGATTTTCGAGCCTGGCCAGGTAATCCTATCTACACTGAGGCCGGATACGCTGTTTTAAGTATTGATTATCGGAGTGTGGCCAGCGACAATTATGATCATCAAGGTGCATTCTACTCCCTGTACCCATATGATGTCGCGTCACAGACTGATCGCGGTACCCTCCTGGCCTGGGCCTGGGGTGCGAGCAGAGGTGTTGATGCACTTGAGTATTTAAATGATCACCATGAAAAGCTGCAGCGCACATTTGATCTTGACAAGCTTATAGTAACCGGATTTTCAAGATGTGGTAAAGCGGCTTTATGTGCCGGACTATTTGATGAGCGATTCAAAATTGTAAATCCCGGAGCCTCCGGCTGTGGTGGTGCCGCTGTCTACCGCTACGAGTCCTTTGGCAATACGCCTGGTCGAGAAGCTCCCTATGGAAATGTATATGACTGGGGCACATCACCCGGATGTGAGGTTCTCGGCGATAAAATCCGACACCAGGGTCATAATAGCAATGAAATGTTACCCCGATTCCTTGATCAGGAACGAACCTACAAGACCAGGTATCATGGTTATGGTCAAAGACTCCCTTATGATCATCACGAACTCTTAGCCACCATTGCTCCAAGAGCTGTGCTAATAACAAGCGCTGTTGACGACTATCCCAATGGCGTAGAAGGTGATTGCATCAGCGTGGAAGCAGCAAGACCCGTTTTTACTTTTCTGGGAGTAGGTCACAAAATCGGATTCAATGTGCGTACTTCGGTGGAGTCCAATCCGCGAGGCTGGGGTGGAGGACATTGGGTAAGTGACCAACAACGTAAGAATTTGATATCCTTTGCTAATATGATCTTCTTTGATATCTCTCCTGATAGTGAGTTTCAGGATCAACTGTATAATAATCCATACCTGGAAACCATGAACACATACTACGGTGGTAAAGCAACCATGATGCCCTGGCTAAGAAAAGGTGCCTCCAAATACTAGATAATTGAACCCTCTCCGAAAAGGTAGTCAAATCAAACATGGCCCTTTTACCGATCTTTCTATTTTTCTCAATTCGCTAATACCCAGGCATCACCGAATCTCGAAAAAGTGCAAATCTCATTCAAAATGCCTCATTTCGTGAAATTGATACTTTCCGGAGTGGGCTCAATGATTGATTTGAGGAAAATCAGAATTTTAATATCCTTTAGAAACAAGATTTCAAAAAGTTATGTTGTTATTTCAGCCATATCTGAAATACCAGTGGTCTGATATAGGGAAGAAACCATTTAAAAATCAGACCTTTAGGACGCTAAAAGTATAAGCATGCGAAGGATACTGCCGTTATTGTTATTTGCCATTCTATATTCTACTATTATATTCTCTCAATCCCATGATTACTACCCTCCGTCCAAGCTACCGGACCGAATCATGCTCAATCTCACCAGCGATCCTACACGTAGTATGGCGGTGACATGGCGTACTTCGATCGCGATCGACTCCGGTGTAGTTCAATTTACGGAGGCAGACCCATCACCAGACCTGGAAGAGCGTGCTACTACTCTAAGTGCTGTCACCAGCCTGTACAAGAGTGATGCAAGTGAAGCGAACTATCATAGTTGTATCATGGAAGATTTAAAGCCGGGCAAATTGTATGCATACAGAGTAGGGTACAATCACTTTTGGAGCGAATGGGCTCATTTTCGGACTCCGGACCGAGGCAAGACAAACATGTCCTTTATATATTTCGGGGATGCTCAAAATGATCTTAAGTCTTTGTGGAGCCGGGCTATTCGCGGAGCCTTCCAGGAAGCTCCTAAGGCTGACTTTCTCTTACATGCGGGTGATCTTGTAAATCGACGAAACAGAGACCACGAATGGGGTGAATGGTACTATGCGGGGGGGTGGATTTACAGTATGATCCCATCGATTGCCACACCCGGAAATCATGAATACGGAAAAAATGATGAGGGAAATTATGTACTTTCTGAACATTGGAAACCCACATTTACCCTTCCTGAAAATGGACCCAAGGGCTTTGGTGAGACGGCCTACTATATAGACTATCAGGATGTCCGTATTATATCGTTTGATGCACCTGCCTTTTATAGATCAGCTGCGGATTCTATTGCGCAGGTCCAATGGTTAGATTCACTTCTCGCAGAGACAGATGCCAGATGGAAAATAGTCACAACCCACTATCCGATCTACTCCACAAAGTTTGGCCGCGACAACACCGAACTTCGAACGGCTATACAGCCAATTCTCCAGCGGTATGAAGTAGATATTGTGCTCACTGGACATGATCACGCCTATGGTCGGGGCACCAACATTCCGATTGGTGTAAGAGACAAGAATTCACTGGATGGACCGATCTACGTGGTTTCCGTCAGTGGTCCAAAAATGTATGATCTGGGTTTTGATGCCTGGATGCAAAGAGGTGCCTCTAATACGCAGTTATTCCAAATCCTAAATATCACCGATGAAGTTTTGAAATTTGAAGCCTACACGGTAGATAATCAATTGTACGATGCCTTTGAAATTCATAAGGATAAAAAAGGTGGAAAAAAATTCTTTGATCAGACACCAAGGGCGCGAGAAAGACTGGATCTCCCTGAGAGATACCTGGATAATCTTACCGAGGAAGAACTCTTTGATTATAAAACGCGCCTCCAGCGCTACAAGGATAAGGTGAGATACTAGTGAGCCACTAGTGGATTACATTTCGAGGGAAAGGAAAACGCGCTCAAGGAAACTTGCTGCATCACCTTCAACGTCTTCATACCCTTCCATTGGTTTCATTTCCAGAATTTCCTCTAATGATTTTCCATTTTGTTTTGCAGATCGCACTCTGGCAATCACCGTACGTAGCATATCATTGAAGGCTATCATTTCGGATCGCGTTGCTAACTTGCCATGCCCTGGTATAATTTTCGTATCACCGTCTATCACCGACAGAATGTGATCTAAAGACTCGACCATTCCTAAAACATTGCCTCCCTTCATCATGTCAACAAATGGCCATCCATACTGCACGTACAAATCACCCATGTGGATCACATTTTCCTCTCTAAAATAGACCGCAACATCACCATCTGTATGTGCATGCGTGATATATATCAGCTCTATTTGCATATCATTTTGATATACCGTCATATCATCATTAAATACCAATGTGGGAAGAGCAGCCGGTTTCACGGCACTTTGATTTCCCTGCTCCACCTGGTCCAGCTCATAATCGATGATGCGTTGACGAGCATTTTCATGTGCTATTATATGAGCTGTTTCACCAAAGACTTCGTTACCCCCACTATGATCATGATGAAAGTGGGTGTTGATCACAAATTGAACCGGCAAATCCGTGATGGCACGTACGGCTTCTTTTATCTTTTCAGATAGCGGAGCGTATTGATCATCAATCAGAATGGGTCCATCTTTTCCCACACAAACTCCAATATTGCCACCACTCCCTTCCAACATGTAGATATGATCGGAAACTTGGGTGGTCACAATCTCAACATCTTCAAAATTTTGTGCCTCAGCATTGAGGTGTAAGAACAAAAAGGGAAGGATTAAGGCAAGACTCTGGTAGTTGGCAACTTTCATAGTATTGGCATTTCCTATTAAGATAGCCAAAGTCCGATCAAATAAAACAGAAATCAGGGTAACCATTCTCTTGTCCCTGCAATAAACCATTGTCCACTAAAAATAAAATACGACCACAAATGACCCATCCGAAACGAAAATCAAGAATCTCGATACTTCTTCTTCTAGCTTCACTATTTATTTATATCACATCCAGTCATGGCCAGCAACGATCCATTTGGGTGGGAGCCGGTATATCTCCGATACACACGAGTGCTCAGTCAGACTTTAAAGCTTTCAAAATGCCATATAGTCTGCTCGTACAGTACCAACGTGGAAAAATGGGAGTACGCCTTGATCATCAATGGCATGGAGAGTATATAAAGGAAAATTTCAGCGCCAACCTTAAATCAGCAGAACTCAGCCTTACCTATGATATATCTTCCTTGCTGAATGTATCAAATATTCGAGGTGAACTACGTCTGGGCGCAGCTGCCTGGGAAACCGTCTTCACCACTGAAGGATATCCAGGTATTACCGACTATGTCCTCAAGATTGAGGAGGATCGAGGCATCGGCCTGGTAGCTGGTGCTGGCATATATTATGATCTTTCTTTTTGCCTGCTCGGAGTCGAACTTCAATATGGAAAGCATGGCACTGCCCAGTTTATTGCCGGAGGATTTGAACCACAGCCTTTTCTAAGTGACCAGATACGAGTCATGGTTACTGCAAAATATCAATTACCCATTTTAAACTCCTGGGGTACTACTATACCCTGTCCCCAATTCTAAAATCTGAAACCCATGAAAACATGTATCTACCCATTACTTTTTCTGACACTAAGTGTCCTATTTACTCAGTGCACCAAGGAACCATTCGAACCTATAGACATTTTCGAAGAGGAAATACTCACCGTCGATGAAGCTGGCAACCTGGTTGAAAATGGAGATAATGTCCTGCTGGATGTCGGTACACTTTGCGATGGCGTGCAGTTATTCGCAAATAAAGAACGTGTACTGCAACTACCCGGAGGGCTGCAAATCAAAGGAACCATTTTCGCAAATACAGAAGAAGGAATTACGTCAATATCCAGTGGAGATTTCGAAATAGATCATGACGCTGCTGGTGCTCTGGATCAGTTTACGGGATTTGGATCCCTCCTTATGCCTGATGTTGGTTTGTTTAAGGGTAATGTAGAAATGGCAGATCTCTTTGGAGCTCACTTGAAGTATGGCTCGGGAGCTGCCTTTAAGAAAAATGATACCGACCTTCCAGTTCTGGATGATAATTGCTATTTCCAGATGACCCTGGAGGAATCTTCTGGATTTGCTCCCGGAGGGTCATCATACCCTATACTTATTGGCAACACTGCGCTATCATTTAATACGTTGTATTTACAAACTGACGCTCCCGCCATTTTAGTGCAGGGCTCTATGGATCAATACAAAGTGGAAGAAAAGCCGGCTCGTACCGTTACAGGTGCCGATGGTAAGAAGAAATTTAAACCTGCCTCTACTTCCGTAAAAAAGAAATTTTCGATAAAGGATGTTCATGTTGGCATAGCAGCCAAACCTCACTTCCCATTTATTCCCAATGAATTTAGTGGCGCACTGGAAGAGATAGTAGGTGGTACCGGATTTGAAGAATTTCAGGGACATTTATATATGAAGGGGACGATT
>JAUILM010000086.1 GCA_030432855.1 Bacteroidia bacterium | reverse complement strand
TACTTAAAATGCTCTGGAACTCCTGGTTTGACAGTTTGCAATAATGCCACTAAAACTAAACGTTTTTTAAAAAGCAGATCCTTAAAGACCCCTTTTGAAGGGGTCAAAGTTTTGATGCGAAGCGAGAAACTTTGGGGGATGATCACGGATCTTAATTCTTAAATTAAACGCACATATTGGTCCTCTTTTGTTATTTTAGGATCTGTGTGTTCTTTTAAAGTTTGTCTTGGATTTTAGCTCAAGGTCCACTGCCTGGTGCATTCTTTGGCATTGCCTCAAGAAACGAACTCAAATTCCTTAGCCCCACTAAATTTGGCTAAGAGCCTAAAAATGTTAGAAGTGGGACGCTCGTCTAAGCTCATCCCACTTCCTTTCTTGCTACAGGCTTTCTGCCAATGGAAAGTCTACTGGTATTTGGGTAAGATTATGCAGATAGTTCATAGCTATCTTGTCACTTATTTGCAAAATGACATCTACAAGATTTTCACGCGTATAGCCCTGGGCGAAAAACGCTTCCAGAAGCTCTTCGCTGGCACGACCTCGATTCTCAGTAAGGTCTGCGGCTAGTTGCACCAGTGCATTTAGTTTGGGATTTTCACTTTGTCCCCTTCGAAAGTCCCGTATTTGATCTTCATCGAATCCATTCATTTTACCCAGTACCGTGTGTGCACTCTGACAATAGACACATCCATTTATCTGACTAACAATAAGGTTCACGACTTCCTTCTCCTTATTAGATAAAGAGGTCTTAGCATTTTGGTAGTCTAAGTATCGTTTGAGTCCATTGTCTGAGTATGCAATGGCTGCGTATAGATTGGGTACAAATCCCAGGGCCTTGTTCAGGTTGTCAAAGATTTGCTGGTTGGTTTCTGATACTTCATTTTTAGTAGGTACTTTAAACTCTACTGCTTTCACATTTTGCATGTCATTATGTTTTTGATATTCTTCGTCGATATTGACAAGACAAAGATGCAGATCGAGCTAGGTCTATGAAATGGACAAAATGCTTCAATCGATGGATGATTTTCTTTCAGCCAAAATGGCTACCTGTGGTCAGGAGGAACGTTCATAAAGTGCAACTAAAGTAAGATGGATGATATAGTCAGGTCGGAATTCGACTGCTGAAAGTCTGACGTATCTGTGTTGTGAATATCTAAATAGGATCTTTCTACTCGACAAATGAGCCCTGTGACTGACCACAGGGCTCTTCTTGAATCTACGCCACTAATTGTTGGTTGATTACTTTAGACCACTTTTCTATAGCTTTCAATTCTCCATTCAGCTGGAGACCTTCGTCTGCATTGTAGAACTCTAATTGTATAGGTTTGCTCTCAGAAACAGGAATCAATTGTAATGCCACAGAGTCAATTACTTTATTGATCCTCTTTCCATCTTTGATCGTCCGGGAGATGACTTCCGGTTTACACTCCCTGATTTTAGTCAGATCGATATGGTATTTTCGACTTTGCATTTTGCCGTCTTTATAGAAGTAAGCCAGTTTGTGATAAGAATCTATACCAATAGCGAAGGAGTTAAACGTTTCGTATTGATCTATTTCTGATTGATATTGACTGGCGATATTTTGCAGCTCGCCTAGAAGGAGTTTTGTCTTATTTTTCTTATTCCTATTCATCAGGATGATGGGAAGAATAAATATGATAACACTGATAGTGCCTACAATGGCACTTCCGAAATCCATTTCCATTTTATGGTGATTTATATTATTAATGGCATGGAGGGACAAGTATGTTGGAAACCATACTTACCGGCATGCTGTACCTAAAAAATATGAGTGAAATGGAATTTTCTACCAAAATTGATGGAAAGGAAAAACGATATCAGCTTTCCAGAAGGGTCTGATAAACTGATCCGAAAATTTCTGATACTGCAATAGACTTCTTGCAATACATCGCTCAGCGGACTTTAAAGTAATCCAATGGTTCCTCTTTGTATTATTTAATGTAGTTGGTATTTCTTGCAAAAGACTGCTGAATGCCTGCTCAGAATGTGTAGATTTTGCAAAAAGATCGGCCGAAGATGAAGTTCTAAAGTCACTCGTCTGAGTGATTGGGTCTTTGAATTGATCAGAACCGAGATGTGCCTGCAGAAAAAAACTGGCGTACAGGCAATAGGTGATTGCAAGTAAAATCGACGTCATATGTTTTGCCGGCCTGTACATGGCGCAAAAGTACTTCTTTCACAAATAGGTTGCGCGATTACTTTTGCATTTCACCATCCATAATACCCAGATCTTGTAACGCGATTTGCTGGAATGTCATTTGCGCCTGACTGCCTTCGTATATAATGCCGAGGGTACTGTTGTCGATGGTAGTTAGGCTGGAATACCCTCCACTAAGTGCTAATTCATCGAGTAAAAGCCAATGTTTCTCTGGCCATGTTTTTCCCTCATCAAAGCTGACTTTTATGGTCAGTCGCTCCCGTCGATGTTTTGAATTAGGATTGGAAAACAGAAGTATACTTTTCGTCTGTCCTCTCGTATCTTGATATGTATGTTTATACAGAGACCCCATACAAACGGGCTCAATCAATGCACCATGGTGTGACGGATGCTGGATCCAACTCTCACCGAGATCTTTTGTCGTAAAAACTGCACGTCCGTTAGTATCCGATTTGTCTTCTCGATTTCGATTATCCCGCATGTTTTGCATGATGCTGCCATCACTGAGCTGCACCACCATGTTTTCGGTAGTGTTGGTGTACGAGGGATGGCTGGTCTGCCAGGTGCGTCCACCATCCTGACTAAAAGTGATATTAGAATAAGGGGACTGATCCACGTCTTTGCCCTGAGAGGGAAATACCAGCGTGCCATCATCCAGGGTAATACCACTACCGGGTGCGGGTGCCAGTAAATGCCATTCCGGTCTTTTTATTTGTTGGGTTATATTGACAGGTTCTTCCCATGTTTTACCGTCATCAGTGGATCGTGTGATAAGAAATTGTGAAGTTTCGTTAATATCGAATCCCGGCAAGGATCCGTTATGCCTCCATTGGTGGTTCCAATTGGATGAATCATTCGTGAGATTTGATATGGGCTTTCCGGATTCACTATCAATGACACCGTGCATCCAGCATCCGGCGATAAAAATGGACTGACTATTTGCATCGACCAGGATACATGCATCGCTCACGCCATTAAATTTTTGCGGTAGATTGCCATATTCTCCCATGTCCAGGGCTATCCGCATAGATTCCCAGGTGTTACCACCATCTGTACTTCTACTTACCCCAATGTCGATGTCGCCTTGCAAATCGCGGCCAAGATCCCTCCGTACATCATAAATAGCCAGCAGTGCATTTTGATGAGTCCGTGCCAGACCCGGGATGCGATATCGGGCCACTCCATCATCTCCACCATCCCGTACCCGGACACCTACACGTTGCTTAATCCGGATAGGATCCGGAGAAAGGTTGATGGTCGCACCCCCTTGAAATTTGACGTAATTGATTCCGGTAGAGAGTTGGTAGCCGAGAGGCGTATCATCCTTAATCCGAACAGCGAGTACAAAATACTTTTGATGTACTGGCAGTGGTGATGGAAACGAAAAGACAGAATGATCACTGTCCATTATTTTTTGTCCTATTTGTTGTATTGGATCAGCAGTCCAGGTACTATCTTTTCCCAAATCAAATAAGAAAAGGGAGTCGATGTATTGTAGATCAGTAGTCCCTTCAAATTCTATTGAAATTTCTGTCACAGGATTTACGGCAGATCCATGTACTTTAAATTGTAAAACGGGTGCATGCGATTTAAACTTAAGGACAGGTACCTGTACCCGGTTTTGTTGAATTGAGATTTCTTGTCCCCAGGACAAAAGTGTTTGTATTGAAAGTGCTAGTACTGAAAGTAGAGATCTCATTACTTGGTCCTAATTATAATGATTGTAAAGTGACTGAATAACTCTGCAAGGCAGTAAGGATAAATATACTGAATTGGACAGAGGATCATGGATGATCTACTCTGTAAGATACTTTGATCTAAATCGTTCTATAGACCTCTTACCCTTTGCAGTAGCAAAAAGAGCCATTTGTATGGCTAACATGTTGAGATAGTAGGAAATGACTTCTTTTTCTTCACGAAAAGAATCCAACAGAAAGGCTTCCTGCATACTAAATCTTGCAAATAGTTTTAGAAAAGATATCAAAAACTGAATATCCGAAGCACTGGCTTTGAGATGCCCATTGGTTGCAAGCAACTCCAAAATATTCTTGAGAGTTGCCTGTCGCCTTCGACTTGTTTCCGTATAATTTAATCGATCATCGGTTTGGATGTCTGCGGCAATAAGACTCAATTCAAGAAGTGCTCCCCTATGTAGATATTGAGATTTTAGTATGCTCATCATGAGGACAAGGAAATTTTCCAGTGTCGCTTCCTTTTCTAAGAAATCTTCAAATGACTGGTCATTTGTTAAGCTGTGTTGCTTTGCTAAAACAAATAGGATGTCCTCCTTTTTGGAGAAATGATAGGACAGATTGCCTGGACTTATGCCGAGACTTCGTGCAATTTCTCGTACTCCCACATTAGCATAACCTTTCTTATTAAAGAAATCCAGGGCGGTTTGTATGATCTTTTCCCGGGTCTTCAATTATTTTTAGCACAATGTACTAAAATTATTTGCTTAAGTCTAGTACATTGTACTATATTAGCTTTTGTAAAAACCTGGGAAATGTATCCTTACAACTATCCGCATACAATTAGGACAAAGCATGAAGAGATAACTTTTGAGTCCATTGTAATGGAAGAGGGAGAACGAAAAGTAATTGTGAGTAATCGAGTACAACCAGACAAAGGTCCACCTTTTCATGTTCATTTTAAGCAGGACGAAAGTCTTACTGTCAGCAATGGTCGGATGGGATATCAAATACTTGGTGGACCAGAGAAATTTCTTGAAAAGGGAGATACCGTAGTTTTCCATCGAGGCGAAATGCACCGTTTTTGGAACGCGGGTGATGAAGTACTCGAATGTACCGGGTGGGCAAAGCCAGCTAATAGCCTGGACTTTTACTTATCTACTCTCTATAATACAATGAGTAAATCTGGCAGCCCTAAAGGAGACCCCTTTGAAATGGCTTATTTGGTATATCGGTATCGGAGTGAATATGATACCCTTGTGGTTCCACCTTTTGTCAAAAGAGTGATTCTTCCAATCACTTATTTCATTGGAAAAGCTTTAGGTAAATACAATCATTTTCGGGATGCACCGAAGCCTATTAGGTAGCTACTTTTTACTTGGGACTACCAGGCGCACTCCATTTGAATTTAAAATATAAATCTCATGAAAAATATATTCTATGCGCTTTTATGTATGGCCTTTTCTGTAATAATTGGTGCAGCAGTGTTCGAGCATATTGCTGTGTGGCCTCAAATGTATGCCGCCCCTCCACAATCTCTCACTATGATTCAGGGTGAATATGGTTTAAATGGCGGCAAATTTTGGATGATTATTCATCCTATTGTTCTCAGTCTTTTTATCATAGTTACTATCCTCACATGGAGGACAGAAAGAAGGCGAAATGTATGGATTCCATTTGCTGTTTATCTGTCGATCATGGTTGTGACTACTATTTACTTTGTGCCGGAGTTGATAGCTATTGGTTCCACTCCCTTTAATGAAACGATTGATGCCAGTCTACAGCGACGTGGATCTACCTGGATCAATCTGAGTCTTTTAAGGTTATTTATACTAATTGTTACAGGTGTTTATTTATATCTGGGACTAGCCAGGGCTTCTGTTAAAGTGAGTAGCATTTCACAAGCATCTCCCGCTTATTAAGCTGAGTCTTGTATGATGTTCTTACTGCTTTATAATCTTTTGCATGGAGATAAGTCGATTTGATGTATGGACGATGCGTACAAAGAAAAGACCTGCTGGTAGATTAGAAAGGTCTATAAGCACCACAGGTTGCGAATTGTCCAATACCTGATAGACCGAGCTTCCTGTGGAGTCAAGAATCTCCAGGTCGAATGAGCCCAGTATACCTTTTATTGAAAACTCACCCTGGACTGGATTAGGAAAGAGCGAAATACCAGAATTATCCAATTGAACATCACTATTGCTGGTGGTAGTACAATTCCCATCTTGAGTAAGATAAGAGCTTCGAGTAGGTGGGTTTTCGGATAGACCGAAAGTTGAATTATAGACTATAGATTCTCCAAATGGAGTCAGGTTATCGAATTGACCATCAGTGGTCAACTGGCGATCCGCACAAAAGTCATTGTCCCAGGACCATGCCATCCAACCTATATCATAGTTGAGGCAGATGGCGGCTAGATCCTCATAGTTGAGTGTATGCTCACAGGCTACACTTTCATCCTGGTAATTCGCCAGCTCACCAATGACCAGGGGCACTTCGGAGCTAGCTGCATCACGGATGAGTGCATCGAGCTCTTCCATAGTTGTGGCCACGTAGTGCCAGTAAGCGTGTGCCGAAAATATCAGATTGTCGATGGGATCGGCCTCGATCAGATCCGTAGCCATATGGGTCAGCGACCAGATATTAGTTCCGCATTCCGAACCATCGATCATCA
Source organism: Bacteroidia bacterium (assembly GCA_030432855.1). GTDB lineage: Bacteria > Bacteroidota > Bacteroidia > Chitinophagales > Saprospiraceae > JABDMH01. The sequence continues at coordinate 5,348 of JAUILM010000086.1, read as the reverse complement.
AAGGGACATTAATGCCTCCACTTCTCAGGTTTTGAATGATCGTGCTGTAGGTCTGAATAAATGTCGCTTCTCCTCCCGGAATATCACCTGTCCAATCTATATAGAGTGCTTCATTGAAAAGGTTGATAATGAGTGAATGTTCAAATCTCTGCAAGACGGTAAAGACATCATCCTGCAGATACCAGCTTGCCAATGTAATCATAGCTTGAGGATCATTTTCACAGGTTTGATCATGAAGCTCTAATATGGGTATCAGATCGTTATCGATGCATGCCTGCATCACCTCAGCCAGCTTAGCGGTATCCTGGTAGACGGCATTTGCAACAGGCTCAGCATCTACATACCATACCAGTCTAACACAATTAGCACCTGTCTTTTCGATCTCTGCAATTTCCAGTGCTGCGGGACTGTATCCCCAATTGAAAGGCGCATAATTGATACCCCGGAGGGAAATTTCCTGGCCGCAGGGATCAATAATTTTATTTCCCTGGGTGGTAATGGTTTGAGCGATAGCTTGGGTAAACCCCATAAGAATGAGGTAAGTATAGAGCAGAGATTTATACTTCATAAGGCTTTAACGTTACTAAAAAAAACGTGGAGGAAGAAGTTATTGGTATACAGATAGATTATTAAAACACTCGACTTGCCATTATGCTGAAAAGGCAAGAATCAAAGTCGGATTAGAATACGTTGCATCGAAAGATGTATTACCTTATCTATTAAAATCTGTTCTCCGTGCATGAATGCGTAGCTATTGTTTAAGTATCTTTTTCACGAAACTGCCCTTAGAAGTGAGCACTTCGACCAGATAGAAACCGGAAGACAAAGACCGTAAATCGACTTGCATAATATTACTTTCGATCTTGTTTTCGACGGAGAACATGTTTCTACCCTCTATATTATAGATTGAGACCATTTTTATTGACTGTGACTTTATATTGATTGCTGTAGAAACCGGGTTGGGATAGGTAGTAATTGTCTGGGTATCTCCCGAGTAGATTGTATTTGAAGTAATTACAGATCCATTAATTTCCATACTTTGAAACCAGATATTTAGATTTCCATTTCGTGTGTCACCCCAAACGGCGTTGATCGTGTCATTTTGCATTTTTATGCACATGAAATCATTTCCAGCATTTTCGAGCACGGGATCGTATGATACACGTTGATTTGTGATCTGGAAGTTAGGGTTAAATTGAGTGGTGTTTTTTTCTCTGAAGGCGGCCCATATTTCTGAATCTGTCTGGTAGGTACTATCCGTTCCATTTCTACGATCCCTCCAGCTGACAATTAAATCCCCATCTGAGTCGAAATCTCCCCAGATCAAATCTTGCATCCTGTCGTTTGCAATGGGATCGTCATTCACTCTTTGCGGAACTGTCCAGGTGATGCCCGCATCTCTGGATTCTGTCAGAAATAGATCTAAATCACCATGGATTGCACTTAGAAAGATAAACGCCAGGTGCTTGTCATCGGCATGATTACCTATTAATAATGGTGCTTTTTTAGCCGATGGATACCTTGATGTACTATTAGGTGTGTCATAGTTGTTGAGCGGCTTATGATTAATGGAAAGACCACCATCAGATGAGGATACAAGAAAATTCTGTGCAAATGGATTTTGCGTTAGTGTGAGTGATGGATATGATGCATAGAAGATTCCCGTACTACTTATAGTGGGTGAGCTTACAGGCAGTGGGTTGATGCTACCAGCCAGCCAGCCGACCGTGTCGAGATATCTCGTAGAAAAGGTGTTTCCGTCATCACCCGAAACGGATAGATAGGGATTAAAGGGCGCATTAGTTCGATTTAAATTCATGGTCGTAACATAGATATTGCCCTGGTACAAACCATTTGACTTATCGATTTTTATCCACGGCCGATCAATGGGCCATTTCGTACCATCAAATTCTGTGTTGATAGCTTCTCTCAGGTTATCCCAGGTTAGACCGCCATCTTCAGATTTGCAGATGACAACAGCACCTTCTACGGGTGGAGTGGTGCCGGTAAAATCAATGTAGCACGCAAATACTTCTCCCTTATGATTGAAGTCAAGTGATGGATCGGCCGATGTATATCCGCTTTTAATATGCGGTAGTACGACGGTTGAACTCCACGTCCTTCCACCATCGAAGCTGGATTTTGATTTGATTTTAATGTTATCAATGAGGTTTATCCAACCCATCCATGCGACCACCATGTGTTGAGGGTTTTCAGGATTTATAGCCAAATAGGGTTCCCCATCAAAAACATCTCCGTTTGATATGTTTGCATTCTGGGCATAGGTAGTTGATACTCCAATGACCCATAAGCCCCAAAGTAGTTTCTTCACCAAAGTTGTAATTCTCAAGACAGATCTTCTTTTGCCAGGCAAGATATATAATGTGGGAATCAACGGATAGTAAGGTTAAACTGAGATTGTGAACTTCAGAAAGTTGCCTCGACAGAGGGAGTTCAGGATCCGGCATCAATTTCTTTGCACACAACCACTATTCATAGGAGAGTGTCATCAGTACTTTATTGATTTTGTCTCTTTTCTTCACTGCTTCCTCTATGGGTAGACCTTCCTTCATACCTGGTCGGGTGTGGCCGGTATAATTTAGCCATGCATCTTTGGTCATCCTTTGTTTGTCTTGCACCAGTTGTAGTATTTTAGATCCATTTGGATGGGACGCTACCAGATCATCCGTATTCAAATAATTATTTACTTGAGATTCACCAAGTTCGAAAAGAATTTGTTTTGCCATAAAGAAGTGTCCCTCTCCCGTGGGATGTACACCATCTTGTGCGAAGGTGAAGGTAGGGTCTTCAAGTCGAAGGTCCTCCTGTTTTTTTCGCATCGGCCAATGAATGTCAATAACATTCCAGTTATGTGTATATCTCTTACTGATCAACCAGTCAGAATAAATGTCCAGAACATTCGCATAGGCCTTACCTTTGCGTTCATCGAAAATGCTGGGTGTAATATGAATGATGTGCGCACCTACGTTTTCTAATTCCTGATGGAGCCAATCGATCCCTTCTTTGAATTTATTAAACCGGTCCTCAGCAAAAGGTAGGTAGATACCATCATTCATTCCATATGACGCAAAAACTAAATCAGGCTTTGTTTGCAAAAGCACTCGCTGTAAACGTTCACGTAGATCCGGCCTGGGAAATTTTCCATCTGCATGGTTTGGCTCTGATAGTCCAGAGACTGTTTCACTAGGCAAACCCACGTTGATAATCTCATACTGCCGGTTAGGTTTATGCAGGGTGAGGTATGCGTCAATATATTCAATAAATCGGCCGTCATAGGTAATACTATTTCCCAGGAACACAATCCGTTTTACACCGTCAGGAATGCTGTAGGGCTGGGCAGACAGAGGTGTAAGGATTCCAATATTAAACACCAGGATCACCAGGAAGCTAAGTATTCCAGTTTTCTGAATCTTGCAATATCTTTTTGCAAACGTAAGATTTGATTTACTGGTCATTTCTCAATTTTAATAAATCGAAATCGATTATTCCATAGAATTTCAAAAGCATTTTCCTGGACTTTGAATTCAACTTCATCTCCGGTTTCAATATCTATAAATCGTTCATCCGTCAAAGGATGAAGGACATTGGTGTCGCCATTGTTGGGATCAAGGACAAAAAGTTTTTCGTCCTTAATTTCGACATTGATTATGTAGTCACCCATGTCCGGGACCTCAAAGTCAAGCAGGTATTTACCTGTCAGATTTTCGAGCGTTTTTTCATCAACATTTTTTAATTCAACTATTCGTGGATTGCTGATGCCCCACCCGAAATGTTTGGAAACGGATCGTAATACCTCCCCAATTAATTTTCCTCCATTGTCTGCATTTGTCATTATGATGACGGCATCACCACGATTTGCAAATGCAATTAGTTCATTGGTGAAACCGGCATTTTTCCCGCCATGTCCGAAGATCAGCGAATCTTTTTCCCAGCGTAGGGAGGGCCCCAGTCCCCAGTCATTCTGGTGTTTAGTCAGCATTTTTTCAATGGTTGCTCTGGAAAGTATGCCATCTTTTTCACCTGCCAATATATCCTGAACCGCGATACAGTATCTTGCCAGATCGGAAGGGGTAGTCCACAAGCCTGCGGCTGCCTGTTCGGGATAATTATGCCAAAGACCATCAATGATTTTTCCGGTATTGTCATAGGCTGCACTTGCAGTGGTATGTAGTTCAATAGGGAGGGGTTGAGCGTATGTACTATGATGCATACCTATCTGCTGCAGTATTTTTGACATGTACTCTTCCAGGGGTACATCTGTGATATCTTCTACCAATTTCTCCATGACGGTATAGCCACCACCAGAATACCTCCAAATACTGCCGGGTGTTGTATCAACCATGATTTTAGGAGTATTGCCATCCCCGTACAAGACTTGAGTTATAGTGGGAAATGAATCGTGTTGCTGATAGCCTGGAAATCCGTGAACCGTCATGCCCGCTGTATGAGTCAGTAACCTTCTAAGGGTCACTTTCTCCCGACTCGTAAAATCATTTTCTGCTACCTTCCAATCTTTCAAATAGAGGTTGACATCTTCATCTAACCCAATACTTTCATTCTCAACTAACTTTAAAGCTGAGAGTGCCGCCAGCGGTTTACTGATCGAACCCGCCTGAAAAAGTGTACTAGTGTCCACCTTACTATCCGAGCTTGTATTTGCAATACCATATCCTTTCGCCAGAGTTAATTCCCCATCTTTTACTATCGCAATACTTACACCGGGCACTTTATAGTAGTCCATTCTCTCCAGGATGTTGAAGGTACTCACCGGGTCACCTTTTACCAATATGGGGGGTAGTAGTCCGTTTTCGATAGCTTCCAGATCATCAGCCACGTTATTATCAGGGAGACTCTCTGTGCATGAGGATAGCGCAAGAATGATCAGTGAAAGAATGCAATGGAATAAGTTCATATTAAATCTTACTTGAATGGTAGGTTTTTAGATCAACTCATCGTTAGTGAAAACCTCATATTTGTCGAGTTTTGTAAGCAGTCATACTTTTCTTTTTGCTATCTCAATAATGTCAGCACTTTCTACCTGTTTTCGCTCAAATCCATTTTTGACAACTTCAATCATGGCTCTGCCTATTTGACTGGTAGTTGTCGTATATTTTGGTATAATCAACTTGATGAGTGGATGCAGGAATCCCAGTACACCGAGAAGTATGCGATAGATCGGTGTACTGGATGGAGCATTTGCCTCTGACTTTATGTAGGCAGGTCTGAAGGTATATGCGTCTTTAAATCCAAGACTTAATATATCATTTTCAGTTTTACCTTTTACCCGGGCCCACATGGATTTGCCTTGCTCGGTGCTATCCGTACCT
>JAUILM010000085.1 GCA_030432855.1 Bacteroidia bacterium | reverse complement strand
TGCTGCTCCTGGTATACGTACTTAGTCTGGGAGTGTTTGATGAAAGTCAATTCATTTACTTCCAATTTTAAAACCCGAATTCGTTTTTGGCAAGTGAAGGAACTCGTTGTGAAAGCACTGCTGCTATTAGCAGCTCTGTATGTAGTTGATCTGTCCGCCGGTGTACTGTTGGACTTCCTGCGCGATCACGCCCCCGATGGACGATATCAAAAAGCTACCTATACCCTAAATAAATCAATGGAAGATGTATTAGTGTTAGGAAGTTCGAAAGGTGAGAGCAACTTCATACCGTCAGTTATCGAAAATTCACTGGAACTTTCTTGCTGGAACGCAAGTCGAGGTGGTCAGGGTCTCCCCTACTTTCAAGCCATCACGAGAGGAGTACTAAAAAGGCACACGCCCAAACTTGTGTTATTAAATCTGGAAGCTGACATTTTAAGTACACCACTTAAATATGAACAAGCGGGTTTCTTGCGACCGTACTATTCTTCAGTAAAACCAATACGAGAAGTACTCGATAAGTCATCATCAATGGGCTGGTTGTTTAATCAATCACGGTTGTACCAATACAATTCCAGTTTCTACTATCTACTTCGTCCGTATCTGCTACATGGTCTGGATGGAGAATCGGATCAACAAGGTTGGAAACCCAGATCGGGAACCATAGAAAAACCCTTTGAAAGGGATCACCTCAAACAACTAATTGATTCAAAAGCAGTGTCTCCAGAAGCCAGGGATATGCTACTCTCTATCGTGAGAAACTATAAGGAGCATGGAACATCAGTCTGCTTTGTAGTGTCTCCAGATTATGGTGAAATAACTGAACATTCAGAAAGTCTGGAAGCGATCTATCAGATTGCAAAGGACCACAAAATACCGGTATTTAATTTTGCAAATAAGCCAGACTACGCCGCTGATGAAAGTCTATTTGTGGACATTCAACATCTAAATAAAGAGGGAGCCCTACGATTTACACGAGATGTGCTAGCCGAGATCAGGAATGCCCTAACCAATCATGATATTTCAATCAGCATACCAGAAAACTTAAAGAAAAATGACAAGACGTCAGATACCAAAGTATATTAAACGACTCTGGGCTAACCTCACTTACACCGATCAGATCGAAATGCATCTTGATCGGCCATTAGTATCATTTACATTTGACGATGCTCCAAGATCTGCTTTTAATGAGGCAAGGGAAATACTGGAAAAATACAACTGTCGTGGCACCTACTATGTATCTCTGGGATTTCTTAACCAAGAAAATGGTACCTCATACTCGAGTCAGGACTTAATGTCGGCATGGGAAAATGGTCACGAGCTAGCTTGTCACACGAAAAATCACATTGACATATCCAAGTCAAATATTACCGACTTCAAGGAAAGTGTAGCGGAAAATCATGTACAGATTCAAAAAATCATTCCCGGATATAACTTCAAAAATTTCTCTTATCCTTTTGGAGCTCAAACAGTATGTAGTAAAATGCATCTTTCCGGGTTATTTAAAAGTGCCCGGGGAAACAGATCCGGTGTAAATCATGGCTCGATAGATCGCCTCAACCTAAAGACTATACGACTTTACGAAGATTCTGAATCTCCTGACCATATTCATTCCATTCTCATGGAAGCTCTCCGATCAAATGGTTGGATTGTTTTTTACACGCATGGGGTCGAAGATAATTATATCGAAGATGGCTGTAGTCCTTCATTTTTCGAAAGTGTTGTGAAAGATGTCACCGAAATGGGTATTAGAGTCGAGACTGTAGATCGGGCCATGGACATCATACTCGAGAATAGATTTGCCCTAACACATTAGAAGCTTATGGATGATTTCACACTAAAAATACTGGAGGAATTACTCCTGAGTTTTAAAAAGTCCGAATACAACTTTCAGACATTTAGAACCTTTCTGAAATCTCCCAGAGATCGAGCAGTGATCCTCAGGCATGATATTGATGCCCGAAAAAGTCATGCTTTAAAATTTGCAGATCTCCAGGCCAGACTGGGCATGGTGGGTACCTATTACTTTCGCATGGTGCCCGCTAGCTTTGATGAAAAGCTCATTCGTGAGATTGCAGATCTTGGCCATGAAATTGGTTACCACTATGAAGACATGGACTTTGCAAATGGCAATCCTGACCAGGCTATCGTGTTGTTCGAAAAACACCTGAATAGATTACGAAAGATTGTTCCGATTCATACGATTTGTATGCATGGAAGCCCAAAGTCTGCTTACGACAATAAGGATGTTTGGCAAAAATACAATTACCGTGATTTTGGACTGATGGGTGAACCCTACTTCGATCTCAATTTTGATAAAGTACTTTACCTGACAGACACGGGACGACGATGGGATGGGCATAAGGTGAGTGTAAGAGATAAAGTCTACAGTCATTATGACTTTGATATAAGACACACGAGAGATATTATCAGCATGCTGAGTGATAAATCATTGCCCAAACAGATAATGATAAATTTCCACCCGCAGAGATGGACCAATAATCCATGGCTGTGGACCACAGAAAAGTATACCCAAAAAGCAAAAAACATAGTCAAATATTATCTGATAAAGCACCGGCAGAAAAATCCCGAAGTGCCTGCTTTGTCGAGGTAAACATCATTTATAAGAGGCAGGCAATTCCGATCAAAAAACGCCTGCCGAACACACTTAATCCATAGTATCCATGTATCAATTAGGAGTAATCACACGCCTAACCAAAACCGAGTATTTATTCATTAAAAACAAATTTACCCGAAATGAAACCCGAGGTAAAAAAAGAACAGCAAACTCATGTAGTGTTTTGCAAGAGGACATATTATCGCACTAACGTCCCGACGTGATCTCGTCAGGGATTCCTGGGACGAAGCAGCTCCATTAGAATAGCCCGACGGCTATTCTATTGGAGACTGGTATCGATTTAATATATCCTCATTCTGCAAACACACGTCTATCATATAGTATAGATAGTGTGGCTATAGCATATAGCTATATCCAGCAGAAGGTATCGTTCCCAGGAATGACGGTAATACCATCCAGACCATTCTGGTATTTCACCATTATCTTCTAAAACACTATCCATGATCTCGCACGAAACCCACTTCCCATGGGATCTAAATCCTAATGGAGGAAACTCTGCATTTAACTATGCAGGATCAGACATCTTTGAGCATGAAGTACCCCTTGATGTTCATATTCCTAACGATGTAAAATCATTTATCCAGAGGCATGTTGATCTCAGCATGCCTTTCGGAACCATGATTTTAAAGAAGGGCGATGATGTCTTCAAGAAAAAAATCAAACAGGCACAGGCAGAACTCATTTTACATGAGCACGGAACCGATGGATCGACTTTCATGCTGGAAGACGGCATGGACAACATCATCAACCTGGAGCGACTGAATGATCAGCGTTATTGTAATAAGTTTCTCGAAGCAAGCAATGAAAACCTAAATAGAAATGGTCTTCTTATTGCGTGCATTGAAACCAATAAAGCGCGTAAAGAAAAAATCTATAGTAAGTATCCGAAGTATCTTCGATCCCTAATCTATTTTTTTGACTTTTTAGTCAAAAGAGTATGGCCGAAAATACCCAAGCTTAGAGTTATCTACTATAACATCCTGGGGTATAAAGATCGTGTATACTCTGAAATTGAAGCTATGGGGCGCCTCTATTCCTGTGGATTTCAACTGGTGGCTACAAAGGAAATTAACGGACTGCTATACTTTGTAGCACGCAAAAAAGGCAGACCTGACTACAATTTGCATCCAACATATAGTCCACTGATTAGGCTAAACCGGATCGGAAAAAATGGAAAACGTATAAAGGTCTATAAACTCCGAACCATGCACTCTTATTCCGAATATTTACAGGAGTATGTCTATATGAAGTTAGGATTGCAATCAGGAGGGAAGATGAAAGACGATCCCAGGATCACTACGATCGGTAAATATCTCAGAAAGTATTTCCTCGATGAACTTCCGATGTTGATCAACCTTGCCAAAGGAGATATCAAAATATTCGGTGTGAGACCCTTAAGTCCACATTATCTAAGTCTCTATCCTAAAGAAGCAAGAGATGAAAGATATGGAGTAAAGCCAGGACTGATCCCACCTTTCTATGTGGACCTGCCAAAGACACTGGATGAGATTGTCGATTCTGAAATGCGCTATATCAGTGCCTACAAAAAAAGGCCCTTCATAACGGATTGTATTTATCTGTACAAAGCATTTAAGAACATCGTCTTTAAATCAGCACGTAGTAATTAGAGCACTACATCTCAGTCGATCAGAACTTTACAATATTTCGGGTGATGACCTCATTGGCAAACACTAGACGATAATAATAATTGCCGGAAGGAACATTGGAAGCTTGCCATTCAAACTCCTTTCTACCTCGTCTAAATGTCCCCGCGAATAACACTTCCAATTCGGTGCCGATGGCATCAAAAATGCTGAGTCGACCATCGACGGATTCACTATCAAAGGATATTTTTACTACCTCACGAAAAGGATTGGGAAATGCCATTACCTCCGGAACCACGACCGTGGGTAGGCTCTGCGCTGTATCACATCGTTTGATCATATCGAGGTCGAGAATAGGATATTCCATGATTACTTCAGCCTGCGTGTAGTCCTCTCCAAACCATTGGCGGATAACACTTCCAAAAATATCTCTAAAATCATACTGCAGAGCAACGCCTTCCTGTTCTCCGACTTCCTCAGGAATTTCGGGTAGGACTCCCACATTCTGTTGCTTTACACACTCTCCAAACAGGAACAAAGGTGCTGCTGTGCCATGATCCGTTCCAAAACTCCCATTTTCCCTAATCTGTCTTCCAAATTCTGAAAAGGTCATGCCCAGAACGCGTCTGGACAGCTTCTGCTTATTGAGATCTGACTGAAATGCACGAACAGCCTGATCAATAACGGTCAGCAGCTCTGTGTGTCGTCCTGCTCTGGGATCACTCTTATCCACTTGCAGTGCATGTGTGTCAAATCCTGAAAGCGCAACGGTATAGACCTTGGTATTGAGTCCACCAGAGATCAGATTAGCTACTAATTGTAAATGCCTGCCTAATTCAGTGTTGGGATATTCCACCCTATTTGATCCCAGTTCGGCTGCCTCCAAGATTCTCTCATTATATTGCTGAGTCTGATCTATCGTTCTGGAGATATAATTGAGTTCATTTACATGCAGTGACCCTGTATCCCTTTCCTGATAATCATCTGTGGTGAGATTCACTGACGTGAAAGTATCAAGTGTCACTCCAAAATTGGCCATCTGCCCCTGACAGGTTTCAGAAACCTGAAAGCCCATATTGATGGCAAAGGGGTCCATGTACGATGCGTTTGGATAGGAGCCTGGAAAATCGGGATATTTTGTGTCCAAATACCTTCCTATCCAGCCGGTCTGCTTCACTTCTTTAGCTTCCGATGCTGTCATCCAGATCTCTGTCGAGCGAAAGTGTGATCGATTCTGATCCGGATATCCCACACTATGTATGATTTGCAGCTGACGTTCTTCATAGAGTGATTTAAATCCCTGCAAAGCCGGATGAAAAGCAAGTTCATCAGAGACCGTGATCAGATCATTTTCAGGAATAATAATAGTGGGTCTAAATTTTACCAGACGACCATAATCCTCCAGAGGAACTACCGTACTAAGTCCATCATTTCCACCGTTAAGTTGCAATAGCACGAGCACCCGATCCTCTCCTTCAGACATCAGTTTTTCCTCCAGCATATTACCTGCCGGCCGCGAGGATATGGGAAGACCATTGTAAAGCAATGAACTGCCCCCAACACCTATTCCTAAACTCAAAAATGATCTTCGCTTCATACTGACTTTGTCCTAATGTAACTGAAAAACGGGGTGGCGAAATGCGTACTGTAAGGCTCGATTGATACGGAGATTTAATACCTCCTCCAACTGGGGATTGGGCTCTGCGATCAAGGATTCAAATTGAACCGTCCACTCAAAATCCGGCAGACCATCCAGCAAGATCGCTTTCATTGTTTCTTGCTCCTCCTTTTTCAAGGGTTTAGGTAGGGTAATTTTCTGTAAAAAATCAATCACAAAATTGGGATCTCTCGCATCCTGGATGAGGAGTAGTCGGGGTAAGAAGCGAACAAACATCCTGTCACCGTTTGTCATAAATGGATACAGGCCATTCACGAGCAGATCATCGACAAGTTGCATTCGGATCGGCAAGGTCGTTGCATTGATCCAATTCCTGGAATACAAGGGACTTCTGTAATAGGCTTTCCACCCAGCTGCTTCAGGAATATCAAAGTACTCCATTTGCATTTTGCCCAAAAAATCAAATATCCGGTAAAAGCTATCGTAATACTCATCTAGAGTATCTGACATCTGTAAAGTCCCGGTCTTCAAAATACCCATGATAAAGTCCATGGGGTTTTTGATCATTGCTGCCCTAAACCTATCTTCATAGAAATGCTCACTTTTCCACATCGTAGCAAGAATAGTACGCATATTAAACTGCTCTTCTCGTACCGTTTCGGCCAGATCATCGAGAAACTCTTCAACCCCGTCCAATGATGTGTCATAGTGGACAAACCATCTAAAAAGCTTCTCCGCTAAAAATCGGGAAGCCTGGGGGCTGGAAAAAATCACATCGATCACATATGCATATTCCTGATCAAGCAAATCAGGTATCTGTGCATCGTTAAAATGAGCTGAAAGCTGCTTAGTACCCTCACTATGATCGAAGAAGTTAAACTGAGCATCAACCTCACCCTGGTACTGGACGTCGGTATACCCTACATCGTACCAACCTGTCATGGATCTTGCAATTTCTACGATATCTCTTTCTGTGTAGTGTGAGTAATCCCCCGGGCCGATCTGAGGTCCCTTGCCCACCGTGAATAGTTCCAATAACTCCCTGGCAAAGTTTTCATTAGGAGCTCCTCGCTTGTTCTGGCGACCATTAAGATATCTCAGCATTGAGGGGTCAATTGCGATAGCCTTCGTGAGGCTTCTATAGTCGCCAAGACAGTTTTCTCTTATGGTGGTAATGTAGCGATACAAATACCGTTCATCCAGCACACTATTAATCGCAAAATGATTGTGAAAGAACAACGTGAGCTTTTCTCTGGCAGAGATTTCTTCCTCAAATATTGTCTTAATCGTCCAGGCTGTTAAACTGCGCTGTCGGTAGTTGATCCCTGCATTTATACTCTTTTCTTCATAGCGCGCCCGTACCCAGGTAGATCCAATAGATACCTCTGGATCTCCTTCATAAAACGGATTCACCGGAGGATCGGGAAGTGGATTATCCAGTAAAAGTTGTTCTATTGTGGCTTCGAGTCCTTGTTCAACAGACCAGCTTATTTGCTCATAGCTGGGAGCAAACATTGCACGGCTCAGTAAGTGTTTTGCACTTTCAAAGTCCCAAGGTCCGGTATAAAATCGAATGGATCCCAAAGTCTGTCATCAATTAATTTTTAGGAAGCTCAAACTGACCTCGCGCGTCGGCGTGATAGCCCTCAGCACATAATTTCCTTTCTCAAGAGGTGTTAAATCAATATCTAGTAGTGCCATATTATGAACATCAAATTGGAGCACCCTTCTACCATCCATTTGATACACCTCTACCCTCTCAAATGAAGGTCCCTGATCCATCAAGACATGCAATTTATGGGTAGCAGGATTGGGAAAGACTGATATCTTGTTTGATAGACTTCGATCTACTGTCCTTGTGGTTGTGGCGACCTCGACGGTTCCCGATACGGTACATCCATTTGCATCTGTCACCTCCACAAGGTAAGTGCCTTTCGCCAGATCAGATGCAGCAGCGGTGTTCTGCCCCAGGGGATCGTTCCATAAATAGGTATAAGGCCCGGTACCGCCTTGCGCTGAAACCGTAGCCACACTTAGAGTGTCCTCAATCACATCAATGGTCAAGGTAATCGGGGTGACATCTCCCACTTCTACCTGCATCCTGGCATTGCAATCTCCTAATCCATCTATGGTAAAAAAATGTGTTCCAGCACTCAATGCTACGGCCTGAGTTCCTGTTTCACCATTCTCCCAATTTATCGTAGCTGTGCCAGGTACGTTTTGTAAAGTCACGGCGGCATCGGAAGCACCCGCACAAGTCGGAAGTTTATCAATAGTGTATGAAAGATTGGCAGGGATACAATTGGCGATAGGTGCAATAGAAGACACGCTTCCTCTTCCTCCGGTAGCCTCAAAATAGGTGAGCGAAGTGCTGAGATCATCCATAGTATGGGCTCCTTTGCTGGTAATATCATGAGCGATGTAGTCCAACATCGATAATTCCTGGTGAGACATGGGCCGATTTCCGACAAAATTAATCACGAGGTTTAGTGAGTCTCCACTTGAATGTCCACCCATACGCTCATCCAGCTGCTCTTTAGCCAGCATTAGCTCTTCTGCACCTAGTTCCAGAAATTGATCCGCCCCATAGTGAACCCTGACACCAATCTCCTCATCGGTAGCCGGATCCATCAATCGTTCTGTTTCTATCGGGTCTTTGATGTATATCACCGGGAGCTGTACACTGTCAATCGGTAGCAAGTCCATAATGAATAATTCAAGGTCACTAAACATCCTGTTGAGTCGAAGATTTGCACCATTGTCAAGACAATCCTCATACATAAAGTCGGCATATGCCAGCCCCTGATCCGGAGTAGTCATTTGATCTTTACAGAGTACGTGATACTTTCTATGAAGATCCGGACTAAAGAAGCCTGATTGATCTCTGAAGACCACTGGATGATGACTTACATCCTGGTCTGAGAAATGTTGATTTTCCAAATCGATATAAAATTCTGGAATCCACCGATGTAAAATTTCATGATTGAGCCCAATGGCACCTCGTTCCAGGAGTTGCTGAAGACTTAGATGGATCTTATCCGTCGTGAGCTCGTTTTGGTGACTCTGCAGTGAAACTTCGGTTCGCGCTCTTAGTTCCTGACCATCAACCCCCAGGGCCTTCAGATCCCAGAAATCATCCATGTAACTGTCAATGTTTTCCAGATCCCAAAAATTCGTCTCGGGATTATAATCAGCCTCAGGGTTTAGCTTATATCCTATGTCAAAATTATTCGAGTAGATAAATCGATCTGTTTGTACAAATGACGAGTCAGCATTAGTAATCATCATTGGTAACTCAGGCAGAGTCTGCATGAAACCTGGCGTTACATGCACATAGTACGTATCGAATACATTATCGTCCTGCACCTGATCGCCATCCATGAGTTCGACATAGTATCGTGTCATAAACACATCCCATCCCTTCAGCCCCTGCGAATATTGTAAGACTATCTCATCCGTAGTAAATATCTTATCTCCTGCTACCAGATCACCATGTGTACCATCATCATAAATTTCGAAAAACTCCTGATTAGATTGATTGGTACCATTTTGACGCCACGTTTGTACCACCCTTAGTCTCAGGTCTGCATCGGCATAGGAATCTTTAACATGGATCTGAACCAATTCAGATCTCGCTGCTGAGACGATCATTGAAGATATAACGGGAGGCATTTTAACGAAATAATTCTCACTGGATCTTCCGGCCATCTGGTGATGCTCCAGACATTCCTGGCCGATGAGGACACCCTGAAAGAATAGTAGTAGGCAGATCAAAGCACTTAAAGGTCGAAATATCATTTTGCGCATTTTGTGATACTTATAATGATCGACCGGGTATACGATGGTACTACCTTAGCCAGTAGGTTAGGTTCTAAGAAAATTGCAGCAACAATTGAACCATATCCGCGCAATGTGACGTAATCACACTACTCGATTAGAATTTATGTTGGAATATTACCATGCTTCTTGTCTGGAACCTTTCGGACTTTACTTTTTAACATGGCAAATGCCTTGATTAGCTTCACCCTGGTATTTTCGGGCAGGATAATCTCATCCACAAATCCCCTGGATGCAGCCCGATAGGGATTTGCAAAAGTATTTGCATACATATCCTCTTTCTCCTTTGCCTTTGCCCCGGGATCATCAGCCCTCTGGATTTCCCTCTTGAAGATAATTTCGGATGCACCCTTAGCCCCCATCACAGCGATCTCAGCAGAAGGCCAGGCAAAATTCATATCAGCTCCTATGTGCTTTGAGTTCATCACGTCGTAGGCCCCTCCATAAGCTTTTCTGATGATGACCGAGACCCGAGGTACAGTAGCCTCAGAGAACGCATAGAGGAGTTTAGCCCCATTGACAATAATTCCATTCCATTCCTGATCTGTACCGGGAAGAAAACCAGGCACATCAACGAGTACCAGAATGGGGATATTAAACGCGTCACAAAATCGGACAAACCTTGCTGCTTTCCTGGAGCTATCAACATCCAGAACGCCTGCAAGACTGAGCGGTTGATTAGCCACTACACCGACAGTGGAACCAGCAAGTCTGGCAAATCCCACTACGATATTATCCGCATAATCTTCATGTACCTCGAGGAATGAGTCTTCGTCGCAGATCTCCCTAATAATGTCCTTAATATCATAAGGCTGATTGGCCTGATCGGGAACCATACCCTTGAGACCTGATCGGACCTCCTCACCTAATTCGAAATCCAACTGAGGGGGTTGTTCCTTACAGTTCATGGGAAGGTAACTCATCAGATTTCGAATTGTCAAAAGGCACTCTACATCATTGGTGGTTTTAAAGTGTGTAACTCCCGACTTAGTTGCATGTGTCTGAGCCCCGCCCAAATCTTCGAAAGTCACATCCTCATTAGTGACTGTCTTTACCACATTCGGTCCCGTAACAAACATATAGGACGTTTCATCGACCATAAGTATGAAGTCTGTCAATGCGGGTGAGTATACAGCACCTCCAGCACAGGGTCCCATGATCGCGGATATCTGCGGGACAAGTCCGGATGCCAATGTATTCCTATAAAATATATCGGCATATCCTCCCAGCGAATCCACACCCTCCTGGATACGGGCACCACCACTGTCGTTCAGACCAATTATGGGAGCTCCGTTTTCCATGGCCAAATCCATCACCCTACAAATCTTGCGGGCATGCATCTCTGACAAGGCCCCACCAAAGACCGTAAAATCCTGAGCAAATACGTAAGTCAACCGTCCATCAATGGTACCGTATCCAGTGACTACACCATCCCCGGGGTACGTTACCTTGTCCATTTCAAAATCAGTGCATCGATGTTCGACCAGAGCTCCAATCTCCTCAAATGAGTTTTCATCTAACAGCACATCCAGACGCTCTCTGGCTGTCAACTTTCCTTTAGCATGTTGACGCTCTATCCGATCTTCTCCACCACCAAGTCTAGCCCGGTGCATTAGTTGTAACAAATATTCTCTCTTGCTCTCCATGTGTACTGATAATCTGCAGGGTTCTCCGCACAAAATACAATATAAATGATGCCTGAAATTCTACTTTGAGAAATCCCATTTTTGCAATGTATCGATCCTTACAGTATGAACTCTTCATGTTTAGGTATTTTCATAAAGAATTATCTTAGATTTGACCCCGGTTTATTATCATATTTAAATCTGAATAATACATGAAAGATCCTCGACTATCAGAACGAGTGAATCAAATGGAGGAATCTGCGACCATCAAGATGACTCAAATGGCCCGCGACTTAAGGGCTGAAGGACATGAGGTAATCAGCCTCAGCATTGGTGAACCTGACTTCGATACTCCACAGCACATAAAAGACGCTGCTATTGCTGCCTTAAATGCTGGAGATACCAAGTACACACCAGTACCTGGTACTATGGAGTTACGAAAAGCGATTGTCGAAAAGTTTAAGCGAGATAATCAGCTGGACTTTACACCAAATCAGATCGTAGTGAGTAATGGTGCCAAGCAGTCCATTGCCAACCTGGCACTGGCGCTGTTGGACGAAGGAGATGAGGTGATTCTTTTTGCGCCTTACTGGGTATCCTACAAAGAGATTGTGAAA